>NZ_BAAILN010000091.1:0-19634 GCF_054589155.1 Burkholderia sp. 3C | reverse complement strand
CGGCGCGCGGGCCGATACCGCCGGCCTGCCGCGGCTGACGCGCCTGGCCTTGGTGCGTCAGCCGATCTGTTCGAGCTGCTCCTGCAGATCGAGCCAGTCGATTTCCAGCGCTTCGAGCTTGGCGTTGACATCGCCGAGCTTGCGGATCGTTTCGGTCAGCTCGGCTTTCTTCTCGGCGGCATAGCTGCCCGCATCGGCCACGAAGGCATCGAGCTGCGCCTTGTCGGCATTGAGCTTTTCCATCTCCTTCTCGATTTTCGCGACCTTGGTCTGCAGCGGTTTCTTGACCTGCGACAGGCGTTGCCGCGCTTCCGCTTCCTGACGTTTCTGATCCTTGCGGTTCGCCGCACCGGCGCCGCTGTCGGCCGCCGCGGCGGCATCGCCGCGCGCCGCCGCGCGCTGGTCGGCCGCGTGTTGCAGCAGCCAGTCGCGGTAGTCGTCGAGATCGCCGTCGAACGGCTGGATACGGTGCTTGGCAACCAGCATGAACTGGTCGGTGGTCGCGCGCAGCAAGTGACGATCGTGCGAGACGAGGATCAGCGTGCCGTCGAACTGGGCGAGCGCCAGCGTGAGCGCGTCGCGCGTTTCGAGGTCGAGGTGGTTGGTCGGTTCGTCGAGCAGCAGCAGGTTCGGCTTGCGCCAGATGATCAGCGCCAGCGCGAGCCGAGCCTTCTCGCCGCCCGAGAACGGCGCGATGGGCGACGACGCCATGTCGCCCGAGAAATTGAAGCCGCCCAGGAAGTCGCGCAGCTCCTGCTCGCGGGTGTCCGGCGCGATGCGCGCCAGATGCGCGAGCGGCGAATCGTCGGGACGCAGCGTTTCGAGCTGATGCTGGGCGAAATAACCGATTGTCAGGCCCTTGCCGCCGCGCACGTCGCCGGCGAGCGGTTCGAGCGTGCCGGCCAGGGTCTTGATCAGCGTGGATTTGCCCTGGCCGTTGGCGCCGAGCAGGCCGATGCGCTGGCCGTTCTGGATCGACAGTGCGACGCGCTCGACGATCGGCAGCGCCGTGCCGTCGTTGCCGTGATAGCCGCACACCACGTCTTCCATGATCAGCATCGGGTTCGGTGCGGAATCGGGCGTGCGGAATTCGAAGCTGAACGCCGACCCGGCCTGCGTGGGCGCGAGCCGCTCCATCTTCTCCAGCGCCTTGACACGGCTTTGCGCCTGTTTGGCCTTCGAGGCCTTGGCCTTGAAGCGATCGATGAAGCTCTGCAGGTGCTCGATGGTTTTTTGCTGCTTGTCGTAGGCGCTCTGTTGCAGCGCCATGTGCTGCGCGCGCAGCACTTCGAACTGCGAGTAGTTGCCGCCGTAGCGCTTCACCTGGCGCGCTTCGAGATGCAGCGTGACGTTGCAGATCGCATCGAGGAATTCGCGATCGTGGGAGATCACGACGAGCGTGCCCGCGTAGCGGTGCAGCCAATCTTCCAGCCAGACGATCGCGTCGAGATCCAGGTGGTTGGTCGGTTCGTCGAGCAGCAGCAGGTCGGAGCGGCACATCAGCGCCTGCGCGAGATTCAGGCGCATGCGCCAGCCGCCCGAGAAATTCGCCACGCTTTCACGCGTTTGCGCGAGCGTGAAACCGAGCCCGAGCAGCAACGCCTCGGCGCGCGCCGGCGCGGTGTAGCCGTCGGCATCGGCGAACGCCACGTGCGCCTCGGCTTCCGCCGAGCCGTCGTGCGCGGCGGCGGCCGCCGCGATACGGGCCTCGATGCGGCGCAGCATGGCGTCGCCGTCGAGCGTGTAATCGAGTGCGGTGCGATCGACGGCCGGCGTTTCTTGCGAGACGTGGGCGATCTGCCAAGACGGCGGCATCGAGAAATCGCCCCCGTCGGCGTGCAATTCGCCGCGCAGCACCGAAAACAGCGTGGATTTGCCCGCGCCGTTCGCACCGACGAGGCCGGCCTTTTCGCCGGGGTTGAGCGCGAAGGTGGTGCCCTCGAACAGCGGCTTGGTGCCGCGCGCAAGACTGAACTGGTTGAAACGAATCACGACGGGAAGGGCAAGGGAAAACCGCTATTCTAGACCGGCAGCCCGGCGCGGGGCACTGTCCGTTCGGACGACTCACGCGCGGCGGCGGTTTCGCATAGACTGCCGCGGTGGCTTGCAGCACGCCAGAACCCACCCACCAAACCTGTGCCCGGGAGAATCCGATGCCGACCGATACCGTTTATTCATTTACCGCGAAGGCGCTCGACGGCCGCGACGTGTCGCTCGGCGATTACCGCGACAAGGTGCTGCTGATCGTCAATACCGCGAGCGAATGCGGATTCACGCCGCAGTACGCCGGTTTGCAGGAGCTGTATACGCGTTACGGCAGCCGGGGCCTGGCCGTGCTCGGTTTTCCGTGCAACCAGTTCGGCAAGCAGGAGCCGGGCGACGCCGCGCAGATCGGCGCGTTCTGCGAGCAGCGTTTCGGCGTGAGCTTTCCGCTGTTCGAGAAGGTCGATGTCAAGGGCGACCAGGCACATCCGCTGTTTCGCTGGCTGACCGAGGAGGCACCGGGCGTGCTGGGCCTGAAGGCGATCAAGTGGAATTTCACGAAATTCCTGATCGGTCGCGACGGCAAGGTGATCAAGCGCTATGCACCCACCACCAAGCCGGCGGACGTGGCGGCCGACATCGAGGCGCTGCTCTGAGCCACTGCGCGGCGCATCGCCGCCGAACGGCGGCGTCGGCGTTCAGAGGATGGGCGCGAACAGCCGGGCGACGTGCATCACCACGCGCCGCCAGGCGCCGGTGCGATCGAGTTCGCCGAGGTCGACTTCGTCGGCCAGCGCGAAATCCTGTTCGAGCATGGCGTCCACGTCGGCCGCAAAGCCGGCGTCCACCGTCAGCACCATGATCTCGAAGTTCAGCCGGAACGAGCGGTTGTCGAGATTCGCGCTGCCGATCGCGGCGGCCGCGTCGTCGATCAGCACCACCTTCTGGTGCAGGAAACCGGGCCGGTAGCGGAAGATCCGCACACCGGCATCCACCAGATCGCGCGCATACAGTTTCGAGGCCTCGAACACCACGTAGTGGTCGCGCCGGCTCGGAATCAGAATCCGCACGTCCACGCCGCGCATCACGGCCAGCTTCAGGGCGGAGATCACGGCCTCGTCGGGCACCAGGTAGGGCGTGGTGATCCACACGCGCTCGTGCGCCGCGTGGATCGCCTCGACGAAGAACAGCGAACCGGTTTCCTGCTTGTCGGCCGGCCCCATCGGCACGACCAGGCAATGCATGTCCTCGTCGCCCACGGGCGGTTGCGCGGGAGCGCCAACCGGCAGCGACTGCGTGGCCCAGTGCCAGTCCTCGGCGAACACGTACTGCACGTTCGCCACCACCGGCCCGCGCAGCTCGATGTGCGTGTCGCGCCACGGCGAGAGCTTCATGTTGCCGCCGAGGTACTCCACGCCCACGTTGTGGCCGCCCACGAATGCGCGTTCGCCGTCCACCACCACGATCTTGCGGTGGTTGCGGAAGTTGAGCTGGAAACGATTCACGAAGCGCTTGTTGGTGGCGAACGTGTGGACTTCCACGCCGCCCGCGCGCAAGGCGTTCACGTAGCGGTGCGGCAGGTCGAAGCTGCCGATGCTGTCGTACAGCAGGTAGCAGCGCACGCCGCGCGCGGCGCAGGCCAGCAGCGCATCGCGCAGCATCGCGCCGAGCGCATCGTCGCGCACGATGAAGAACTGCACGATCACGTAGTGGCGGGCGCCCTCGATCGCCGACAGGATCGCCGCAAAAGTGGCCTCGCCGTTGACCAGCAGCCGGACGGCATTGCCGCCCACGAACGGCATCCCGCCGAGTTGTGTCAGCGCACGCACGGGCGAGGCGCCGAGCATGTCGCTGGGCACGCCGAGCGAGCTGCCATGCGTGTCCCAACTGGCCGGGCGCGAGTGCGTGCGCAGCGCGGCCGTTTCGGTGCGGCGCGCGTCCACGTAGCCGGAGAACTTGCTGCGGCCGAGAAACAGGTAGGGGATCAGCGTGAGGTAGGGCATCGCGGTCAGCGACACCGCCCAGGCGATCGCGCCCTGCGAGGTGCGGGTATTGAGGATCGCGTGGCAGGCCGCGATCAGCCCGAGGAAATGGGCGAGTGCGACGAGAGTGCCGAGATGAAGCCAGTCGAGATGCATCGTTGCGTGAGTTCCGAGCGGTTCGTGACGGTTGCGGTGTCGGGCGGCCGGCGGCCCCGGCGGCGAAGCGCGCCGTGCCGCCCGCCTGCGGCATCTTAGCGAACCGGGCGGCCCGATGCAGAACCGGCGGCCGGAGCCGCCCGTGCGGTGGCGGATTCGGCCGGGTTCACAGCGAATTCACGGCGGATTTTCGGCAGGTGCGCGGCCGATCCAGCGCACGCTCAGGCCGAATAGGGCAGATCGGCGGCGTGGATCAGGAACACGCTGTCGTCACCGGCGCTGGTCGGCAGCCAGATCAGGTCGAGCCCGCCGAACGCGGCTTCGACGTTGTGCCGCTCGTTGCCGATTTCGACGACGAGCACGCCGTCGTCCTTGAGCCATTTCTTCGCCTCGCGCAGCAGGCGGCGCACGATGTCCATGCCGTCCTCGCCGCCGGCCAGCGCCATTTCGGGCTCGTGGCGGTATTCCTCGGGTAGCGCGGCCATCGATTCGGCGTTCACATACGGCGGATTGCTGAGGATCACGTCGTAGCGCAGGTCCGGGTTGTCGAGCCGTTCGGTCGGCAGCGGCGCGTAAAGGTCGCCGTGATGCAGCGCGATACGGTGGTCGAGGCCGTATTCGGTCACGTTGATTTCGGCCACTTCCAGCGCTTCCTCGGACAGGTCCACCGCATCGATGTCGGCGTTCGGAAACGCTTCGGCGGCCAGGATCGCGAGGCAACCCGAGCCGGTGCACAGTTCGAGCACCGCGCCCACCTGTTCCGGGTCGGCCACGTACGGTTGCAGGCCGTCGTCGAGCAGTTCGCCGATGAACGAGCGCGGCACGATCACGCGTTCGTCGACATAGAAGCGGTGGCCGTGCATCCACGCTTCGTTGGTCAGGTAGGCGGCCGGCAGCCGTTCGGTGGCGCGGCGCTCGACGCGTTGCAGCACCGCATCGAGTTCGTCGGGCAGCAGGCGCGCGTCGAGGAACGGTTCGAGCGTGTCGAGCGGCAGGTGCAGCGCGTGCAGTACCAGGTAGACGGCCTCGTCGTAGGCATTGTCCGAGCCATGGCCGAACGACAGCTGTTCGGCCGAGAAGCGCGTCACCGCATAGCGCACCACATCGCGGATCGTCGTGAAGGTGGTGGCGGGCGTGGCAGAAGATGTCATGGCGGGTTCCGTTGCGTCAGGCGATCAGTTGTTCGAGCACACGGCGGTAAACGTTCTTCAGCGGGTCGATGAAGCGCAGCTCGATATGCTCGTCGATCTTGTGGATCGAACCGTTGGGGGGGCCGAATTCGATGACCTGCGGGCAGATGCGCGCGATGAAGCGGCCGTCCGAGGTGCCCCCGGTGGTCGACAGTTCGGTGGTGAGGCCGGTTTCGTCGCGAATGGCGTTCTCGAGCGCCGTCGACAGCTCGCCGCGCGGCGTCAGGAACGGGTGGCCGCTGATCGACCACTTCAGCTCGTAGTCGAAGCCGTGCTTGTCGAGCATCGCATGCACGCGCGACTGCAGGCCCTCGACCGTGCTGGCCGTCGAGAAGCGGAAGTTGAACAGCAGCGTGACGTGGCCCGGGATCACGTTGGTCGCGCCGGTGCCGCCGTGCAGGTTCGACACCTGCCAGGTGGTGGGCGGGAAGTATTCGTTGCCGTCGTCCCAGCGCTCGGCGGCCAGTTCCGCGAGTGCGGGCGCGAGCAGGTGGATCGGGTTCTTGGCGAGGTGCGGGTAGGCGATGTGGCCTTGCACGCCCTTGACCACGAGTTCGCCCGACATCGAGCCGCGCCGGCCGTTCTTGACCACGTCGCCGAGCGTGGCGGAGGAGGTCGGTTCGCCGACGATGCAGTAGTCGAGCCGCTCGCCGCGCGCGTTCAGCGCCTCGCACACCTTGACGGTGCCGTCGGTGGCCGGGCCTTCCTCGTCGCTCGTGATCAGCATCGCGATCGAGCCGCGATGGCCCGGGTGGGCGGCCACGAATTCCTCGCTCGCCACCACGAAGCCGGCCAGCGAGGTTTTCATGTCGGCCGCGCCGCGGCCGTACAGCTTGCCGTCGCGGTGGGCCGGGACGAACGGCGGCGAGGTCCACTGTTCGAGCGGGCCGGTGGGCACCACGTCGGTGTGGCCCGCGAACGCGAGCAGCTTGCCGTCGCGGCCGTCGGCGCCGCGCTTGACGGCCCACAGGTTCGTCACGCCGTTCGAGGCGATCGTTTCGCACGCGAAGCCGATCGCCGAGAGGCGCTCGATCATGATCTGCTGGCAGTGCTGATCGTCGGGCGTCACGGACGGGCGTGCGATCAGTTGTTCGGTAAGGGCAAGGGTGGCGGACATGGTTCGGACCACTTTCGATGAAAAATGCCGGCGCGACGGCCGGCAGGTCGGGGTGGCGCGCTTGCCCGGAGCTAACCCGGGCGGCGCGCCGTTCGCGCGAAGCGGCTCGCGCGCGGAGTCAGGCCGTGAACAGCGCCGCGTACTGGTCGGACACGAAGCCGACCGATTTGACGCGGCCGTCGACGACCAGCACCGGGCGCTTGATGACGGAGGGTTTTTCCAGCATCAGCGCGATCGCGCCGGCTTCGCTGTCGGCCGAGGCCTTGACGTCGTCGGGCAGCCCGCGCCAGGTGGTGCCGCGGCGGTTGACGAGGGTGTCCAGCGGCACGTCCTTCAACCAGCCCTTCACGATGGCGGCGGTGAGGCCGGCCTTCTTGAAATCGTGGAAGTCGAACGCCACACCGTGCTCGTCGAGCCACACGCGGGCCTTCTTCACCGTGTCGCAGTTCGGGATGCCATAGACGACGGTGGGCATCAGTCGCCTCGCAGCAGTTCGTTCAGGCCGACCTTGGCGCGCGTCTTGGCGTCGACCTTCTTGACGATCACGGCGCAGTACAGGCTGTGCGAGCCGTCCTTCGACGGCAGGTTGCCGGCCACCACCACCGAGCCCGCCGGGATGCGGCCGTAGCTGATTTCGCCGGTTTCGCGATCGTAGATCTTGGTGCTCTGGCCCAGGTACACGCCCATCGAGATCACCGAGTTTTCCTCGACGATCACGCCTTCGACCACTTCCGAGCGCGCGCCGATGAAGCAGTTGTCTTCGATGATGACCGGGTTGGCCTGCAGCGGCTCCAGCACGCCGCCGATGCCCACGCCGCCCGACAGGTGGACGTTCTTGCCGATCTGCGCGCACGAACCGACCGTCGCCCAGGTGTCGACCATCGTGCCTTCGTCGACGTAGGCGCCGATGTTGGTGTACGACGGCATCAGCACGACGTTCTTCGCGATGAACGAGCCGCGGCGCGCGACGGCCGGCGGCACGACGCGGAAGCCGCTGGCGGCGAAATCTTCGGCCGTGTAGTTCGCGAACTTCGACGGCACCTTGTCGTAGAACTGCGAGAAGCCGCCGGCCGGCATCGGCGCGTTGTCTTCCAGGCGGAACGACAGCAGCACGGCCTTCTTCAGCCATTGATGGACGATCCAGTCGCCGTTCTGCTTTTCGGCGACGCGCAGGGCGCCCTTGTCGAGCTGCTCGATCGCGTGCGCGACGGCTTCACGCACTTCGGCGGGGGCGGCCTTCGGCGACAGTTCGGCGCGGTTTTCCCACGCGGTATCGATGATTTGCTGAAGTTGTTGCGACATGTTGATTGCTTCGCTGGAAGTGGGAAGAAGGATGAAAACGGCAGCAGGCCCGGCGGGCTCAGGCGGCGAGGCCGCGGCAGAAACTGACGATGCGCCGCGCGCCCTCGACGCATTCGGCGACGCCGGCCACGAGCGCGATCCGCACGAAATCGCGGCCCGGATTGGTGCCGTGCGCGTCGCGCGCGAGGTACGAGCCGGGCAGAACCGTCACATTATAGTCGGCGTACAGGCGGCGGGCGAACTCGGTGTCGGACAGGCCGGTGCGCGCCACGTTGGCCCACAAGTAGAACGCGGCATCGGGCAGCGCGACATCGAGCACCTCGGCCAGCATCGGCGTGACGGTGTTGAACTTCTGCGCGTACAGCGCGCGGTTTTCGCGCACATGGGCCTCGTCGCCCCAGGCCACGATGCTGGCGCTTTGCCAGACCGGCGAGAGCGCCGCGCCGTGATAGGTGCGGTACAGCAGGAAGCGCTTGAGGATCGCCGCGTCGCCGGCCACGAAGCCCGAGCGCATGCCCGGCACGTTCGAGCGCTTGGACAGGCTCGACAGCATCACGAGCCGCTCGAAACCGCGGCCGAGCCGGCGCGCCGCGTCGAGGCCGCCGAGCGGCGGGTTCGCCTCGTCGAAGTAGATTTCCGAATAGCACTCGTCGGAGGCGATCACGAAGCCGTGGCGGTCCGACAGCGCGAACAGCTCGCGCCAGTCGTCGAGCGTCAGCACGGCGCCGGTCGGGTTGCCCGGCGAGCAGACGAACAGCAACTGGGTGCGCGCCCAGACGTCCTCGGGCACCTGTGAATAGTCGGGCGCGAAGTTGCGGGCCGGGTCGCTGTTGACGAAATAGGGCTCGGCGCCGGCCAGCAACGCCGCGCCTTCGTAGATTTGATAGAAAGGATTCGGACAGAGTACGATCGCATTCCTGCCGTCGGCGCGCGGCGTGGCGTCGATCACGGCCTGCGCCAGCGAGAACAGCGCCTCGCGCGAGCCGGATACCGGCAGCACCTCGGTGGCGGCGTCGATCGCCGCCAGGCCGTAGCGCTGCTCGACCCAGCGTGCGATCGCGGTGCGCAGTGCGTCCGAGCCAGCCGTCGCCGGATACGAGGCCAGCCCGTCGAGCGAGTTGGCCACCGCGTCGCGGATCAGCGCCGGGGTCGGATGTTTCGGCTCGCCGATGCCGAAGCTGATCGGGGCGAGCGTGGCGGACGGCGTCACGTCCTTGAACAGCGCGCGGAGCTTTTCGAACGGGTAGGGCTGGAGCGTATCGAGTCGTGGATTCACGGGCTTGGAGCGTCGGGAGCGGTTGGGTCCGTCGGGCGGGACCGGAGCGGGCTGCTGCGGCGCGGCGGCCGGAGCCGCCGCAGGTGCGCACCCGGTGCGCGCCGCGAGCCGCCGATTATAGCGTGCCGCCCGCCCGGGGCGGGAGCGCGGCTTGCCGGGCGACCGGCGGCGCGTACGGTTCCGGAACCAGACAAAAACAGGGCATGAACGGCATGCAGGCCGTCATGCATCGACAGGAACTATCGAGAATGCGGACATGATGGGCAATCAACGTACGGCGCTGCCGACGCTGGCGATTCTGGTGGGGGCTTCGGTCTGGGGGCTGATCTGGTATCCGCTGCGGATCGTGGCCGGGCTCGGCCTGACCGGCACCGCGGCCAGCGCCCTGACGAGCCTGTGCGCGTGCGGTTTCGTGGTGATCTGGCGCCGCCGTTCGTTGCGCACGCTGCGCTGGCATTGGGCGCTGCCGGCGCTCGGCGTGGCGGCCGGCGTGACCAATCTCGGGTTCGTGTGGGGCACGATTCACGGCGAAGTGCTGCGTGTGATGCTGCTGTTCTATCTGACCCCGGCCTGGACCGCGATCTACGCCCATTTCCTGCTGCGCGACCGGCTCGGTTGGGCCGGCGCCGGCGTGGCGGCGCTGTCGATCGCCGGCGCGATGCTGATGCTGTGGTCGCCGCGTCTGGGCTTGCCGTTGCCGTCGACGCCGGCCGAATGGGCCGGGCTGGCCGCCGGCCTCGCGTTCGCGATGAGCAACGTGCTGGTGGTGCGGCTCTCGCGCGATTTGCCCGACCTCAAGCCCGAAATGCGCACCGCCACGCTGTTCGCGGGCGGCGCGGCGTTCGGCATCGCGGCCAGCTTTGTCGAGGGCGTGCCCGTGGTGCCCGCGCCGCATGCGCTCGGGCTTGCGCTGCTGATCGCGGCCGCGATCGGCGTGACGATGGCGCTCAACAACCTGCTGGTGCAATACGGGCTGTCGCGCGTGCCGGCCAACCGCGCCTCGGTCATCATGCTGTTCGAAATCGTCGTGACCGCGCTGTCGGCCTGGGTGTTCGCCGGCGAATTGCCGGGCGTGCGCGAGTGGGCGGGGGGCGCCTGCATCATCGTCGCCTCGCTGCTGTCGAGCCGCGTCCACAAGGCCTCGGCCCCGGACGCCGATCCCCGGGACGACGCGCGCGCGATGGTATGATTGTTCCGCTTCACGGGGTCGGCCGCACGACGGTTCGCCCCCGTTGTCCGAATTTCGGGACGGGCGGCGCCCGCAGTGCGCCGCCGGTTGCCGTCCGTTTCAATCCCTATTCCATACCGATACCGACGTGCGACTGAGCTCGATCAAACTCGCAGGCTTCAAATCCTTCGTCGATCCCACGCATTTCCAGGTTCCGGGCCAGCTCGTCGGCGTGGTCGGCCCGAACGGTTGCGGCAAATCCAACATCATCGACGCCGTGCGCTGGGTGCTCGGCGAATCGCGCGCCTCCGAGCTGCGCGGCGAATCGATGCAGGACGTGATCTTCAACGGCTCCACCACGCGCAAGCCCGGCAGCCGGGCCAGCGTCGAGCTGATCTTCGATAACTCCGACGGTCGCGCGGCCGGCCAGTGGGGGCAGTACGGCGAGATCGCCGTCAAGCGCGTGCTCACGCGCGACGGCACCTCCAGCTACTACATCAACAACCTGCCGGCGCGCCGCCGCGACATCCAGGACATCTTCCTCGGCACCGGCCTCGGGCCGCGCGCCTACGCGATCATCGGGCAGGGCATGATCGCGCGGATCATCGAGGCCAAGCCCGAAGAGCTGCGCGTGTTCCTGGAAGAAGCCGCCGGCGTGTCGAAGTACAAGGAGCGCCGCCGCGAAACCGAGAACCGCCTGCACGACACGCGCGAGAACCTGACGCGCGTCGAGGATATCGTCCGCGAACTCGGTGCGAACCTCGAAAAGCTCGAAGCGCAGGCCGTGGTCGCCACGCGCTACAAGGATTTGCTGGCCGACGGCGAGGAAAAGCAGCGTTTGCTGTGGCTGCTGCGCAAGAGCGAGGCTCAGGGCGAGCAGCAGAAGCAGCAGCGTGCGATCGAACAGGCGCAGATCGACCTCGAAGCGCAAACGGCCAAGCTGCGCGAAGTCGAGGCGCAGCTCGAAACGCTGCGCGTCGCCAACTATTCGGCCAGCGACGCGATGCAGGGCGCGCAGGGCGCGCTCTACGAGGCCAATGCCGAAGTCAGCCGGCTCGAAGCCGAGATCAAGTTCATCGTCGAATCGCGCAACCGCGTGCAGGCGCAGATCGCCGCGCTGACGGCGCAGCGCGAGCAATGGCAGGCGCAGACGCAGAAGGCCCAGGACGACCTGGAAGAAGCCGAGGAAGCGCGCGCGATCGCCGACGAGAAGGCCGCGATGGCCGAGGACGACGCGGCCGCCAAGCACGACGCGCTGCCCGCGCTCGAAGCGCGCTGGCGCGATGCGCAGGCGCAGCTCAACGACGAGCGTGGCCGCATCTCGCAAACCGAGCAGGCGCTCAAGCTGGAGGCCGCGCACCAGCGCAACGCCGATCAGCAGTTGATGCAGTTGCAGCAGCGCCACGAGCGCCTGAAATCCGAAGCGGGCGGCCTTGACGCGCCCGACGAGGCGCAGCTCGAAGAGTCGCGCATGCAGCTCGCCGAGCAGGAGGAAGTACTGCACGAGGCGCAGGCGCGCCTGAGCGACGCGCAGGAAACACTGCCGCGCCTCGATGCCGAACGCCGCGCCGCGCAGGAGCGCGTGCAGGCCGAAAGCGCGCAGATCCACCAGCTCGAAGCGCGCCTGGCCGCACTCAAGCAGCTTCAGGAAAACGTCCAGACCGAAGGCAAGATCCAGCCGTGGCTCGACAAGCACGAGCTGGGCACGCTGCCGCGTCTCTGGAAAAAGCTGCACGTCGAAGCGGGCTGGGAAACTGCGCTCGAAGCGGTGCTGCGCGAGCGTCTCGCCGCGCTCGAAATCTCGAATCTCGACTGGGTCAAGGCATTCGCGACCGACGCGCCGCCGGCCAAGCTCGCGTTCTTTTCTCCGCCGGCCGCCGGCGAGCCGCTCGCGGCGCCGGCCGGCATGCGTCCGGTGCTGTCGCTGCTGCGCATCGACGATGCGGGCCTGCGCGCCGTGCTCAACGACTGGCTCGGCTCGGTGTATGTCGCCGACGATATCGCCCAGGCGCTCGCCACCCGTGCCCAGTTGCCGGCAGGCGGTGCCTACGTGGTCAAGGCCGGCCATATCGTGACGCGCGCCGGCGTGCAGCTTTACGCCGCCGATTCCGAGCAGGCCGGGATGCTGGCGCGCCAGCAGGAAATCGAGAATCTCGGCCGCCAGGTGCGTGCGCAGGCGCTGCTCGCCGACGAGGCGAAGACGGCCGCGGTGCGCGCCGATGCGGCGCATACGCAGGCCGCGCAGGCGCTCGGCGACGTGCGCGGGCAGGCCGAACGCGCCACCCAGCGCGTTCATGCGTTGCAGATGGATGTGCTGAAGCTGGCCCAGGCGCACGAGCGCTACATGCAGCGCAGCACGCAGATCCGCGAGGAACTCGAGGAAATCGGCGCGCAGATCGAGGAACAACGCGCGCTGCGTGCCGAATCCGAGGCGAACTTCGAACGCTACGACGGCGAACTGGCCGAATTGCAGGCGAAGTTCGAGGACAACCAGCTCGCGTTCGAGGCGCTCGACGCGTCGCTGTCCGATGCCCGCCAGCAAGCGCGCGATCTCGAACGCGCGGCCAACGATGCGCGCTTCGCCGCGCGCAACTCGGCGAACCGCATCGACGAGCTGAAACGCACCATCCAGGTCGCGCACGATCAGATCGAGCGCGTGGCCGGCTCGCTGGAAGACGCCCGCGCCGAGCTCGAAACCATCAACGAGCAGACCGCCCACACGGGCCTGCAGGATGCGCTCGAAATCCGTTCGGCCAGGGAGCAGACGCTGTCGGCCGCGCGCATCGAGCTCGACGACCTGACCGCCAAGCTGCGCGCCTCCGACGAGCAGCGCCTGGCCGCCGAGCGCTCGCTGCAACCGCTGCGCGATCGCATCACCGAGCTGCAACTGAAGGAGCAGGCCGCGCGCCTGTCGTCCGAGCAGTTCGACGAGCAACTGGCCGAGGCCGGCGTGGATGAAGCCGCGCTGCTGCCGAAGCTGACGCCCGATCTGAAGCCGTCCTACCTGCAGGGCGAGGTTACGCGCATCAACAACGCGATCACGGCGCTCGGTCCCGTCAACATGGCGGCGCTCGAGGAGCTGGCGGCCGCGAGCGAGCGCAAGGTGTTCCTCGACGCGCAATCGGCCGACCTGCTGCTGGCGATCACCACGCTCGAGGACGCGATCCACAAGATCGACCAGGAAACGCGCACCTTGCTGCAAGGCACGTTCGACGAGGTCAATCACCACTTCAGCGACCTGTTCCCGAAGCTGTTCGGCGGCGGCCAGGCGAAGCTGACCATGACCGGCGACGAAATCCTCGACGCTGGCGTGCAGGTGATGGCGCAGCCGCCGGGGAAGAAGAACGCGACGATTCACCTGCTGTCGGGCGGCGAAAAGGCGCTCACGGCCACGGCGCTCGTGTTCGCGATGTTCCAGCTCAATCCTGCGCCGTTCTGTCTGCTCGACGAAGTCGATGCACCGCTCGACGACGCGAATACCGAGCGTTTCGCGAACCTGGTGCGCGCGATGTCCGACAAGACGCAGTTCCTGTTCATCTCGCACAACAAGATCGCGATGGAAATGGCGCAGCAGTTGATCGGCGTGACGATGCAGGAGCAGGGCGTATCGCGGATCGTGGCGGTCGACATGGAAACCGCGACCGGTTTTGCCCAGAATATTGGCTGATCGCGCGCGCCGCCTCGCCGTGGCGCGCCGGAAAAAGAATTCCTGATGGAGCATGCATGGACGAGTTGACACTCGGGTTGGTAGGCGCAGGCGTGGTGGTGGTCGGCGGCGTGGCGATCTATAACGCCTTGCAGGGCGCGAAGGTGCGCCGCAAGATGCCGCGGCCGATGCCGTCCGAGACGGCCGATACGCTGGCGCGCCAGGAGCGCGACGACGACGCGCCGTTCATCGAACCGGTTCGCCAGCCGTCGGCGCGCCGCGATGCGGCTGCCCCGGCCGTACCCGCCGCACCCGCTTCTGCGGCCCCGGCCGCGGTGGCTGCCCCGGCCCCGGCCGGCGATCGCGCCGCGCGCGTCGAACCCACGTTCGGCAACGCGCCCGAAGCCGCTTTGCCGGCCGACGTGCCGGCGGATCTGCAAGCCGACGAGACACTGACCGCAGCAGCCGGTGGATCGGACAGGTCCGACTCACCGGCCGAGCCTCATGCCAGCGATGCCGGCGATAGGCACGCGCCGCATTCGGGCGAAGCGGGCACGGCCGATGCCCCCGTCGAGCCGGTTTTCGAGGCCGATGACGAGCCGGTGTTGCCCGCTGCCACCACGATTTCCTCTGCGCCGCCGGCCATCGTCGATCGGCGCATCGATTGCATCGTGCCGATCCGGCTGGCCGGGCCGATGCCGGGCGAGCGCCTGATGCCGGCCGCGCAACGGTTGCGGCGCGCGGGCAGCAAGCCGGTCCACATCGAAGGCAAGCCCGAAGGCACCGATCATTGGGAATTGTTGCAAGGCGGCGTGCGCTACGAGGAGTTGCGCGCGGCGGTTCAGCTTGCGAACCGCAATGGCCCGCTCAACGAGCTCGAATTCTCCGAGTTCGTGTCGGGCGTCGGCCAGTTCGCCGATGCGATCGACGGCGGCGCCGAATTCCCCGACATGCTCGAAACCGTGCAGATGGCGCGCGAGCTGGACGGTTTCGCGGCGCAGTGCGACGCGCAACTGTCGATCAACGTGATGTCGGACGGCGCACCGTGGTCGGCCAACTACGTGCAGGCCGTGGCCTCGCAGGACGGCCTGCTGCTGTCGCGCGACGGCACGCGCTTCGTCAAGCTCGATGCCCGGCAGAACCCGGTGTTCATGCTGCAGTTCGGCGACACCAACTTCCTGCGCGACGACCTGACCTACAAGGGCAGCAACATGATCACGCTGGTGCTCGACGTGCCGGTGGCCGACGAGGACATCCTGCCGTTCAAGCTGATGTGCGATTACGCCAAATCGCTGTCGGACCGGATCGGTGCGCGGGTGGTCGACGATTCGCGCCGGCCGTTGCCCGAGGCCACGCTGGTGGCGATCGAGCAGCAATTGATGAAGCTGTACGGGCGGCTGGAGCAGGCCGGCATTCCGGCCGGTTCGCCCGTCACGCGGCGCCTGTTCAGCCAGTAATCGGGGCAGGGCCGGCAGGTGCGAGACAGACGGTGCGCAAGCGCACGCCGCCTGAGATAATCCTGACTCGATTGTCACGAGAGCAAGTGCCGCCAGCATGGCCCGATCCCCAGTAGAACCGCCAGCCAGCCAGCCGTCCGAACGGGCGGCCTGGTTGCGCAACGAACTCGAGCGCGCGAATCACGCGTATTACGTGCTCGACCAGCCCGATCTGCCCGATGCCGAATACGATCGGCTGTTTCGCGAGCTGCAGCAGATCGAGGCCGATCAACCCGATCTGATCACGCCCGATTCGCCGACGCAGCGCGTCGGCGGCGAGGCGTCCACGGGCTTCACGCCGGTCGTGCACGACGTGCCGATGCTGTCGCTGAACAACGGCTTCGCCGACGAGGACATCGCCGCGTTCGACAAGCGCGTGTCCGACATGCTCGACAAGGCCCCGGCCGACCTGGCCGGCACCGCCACCGATCCCGTCGAATACGCCTGCGAACTGAAGTTCGACGGGCTGGCGATCTCGTTGCGCTACGAGCACGGCAAGTTCGTCCAGGCCGCCACGCGCGGCGACGGTGCGACGGGCGAGGACGTGACCGAAAACGTCCGCACCATCAAATCGATTCCGATCACGCTGAAGGGGGCCAACCCGCCCGCCGTGCTCGACGTGCGCGGCGAAGTGCTGATGTACAAGCGCGATTTCGCACGCCTGAACGAACGGCAGCGCGAGGCCGAGCAGCGCGAGTTCGCGAACCCGCGCAACGCCGCGGCCGGCAGCCTGCGCCAGCTCGATTCGAAGATCACGGCGCAGCGGCCGTTGTCGTTCTTCGCCTACGGCATCGGCGTGCTCGACGGCGCGCCGATGCCCGACACGCACAGCGGCCTGCTCGACTGGTACGAATCGTTCGGACTGCCGGTCAATCGCGAGCGCGCCGTGGTGCAGGGCGCCGACGGCCTGCTCGATTTCTTCCGCAAGGTCGGCGAGCGGCGCGAATCATTGCCGTACGACATCGACGGGGTGGTCTACAAGGTCAACCGGCGCGACGAGCAGGAGCGGCTCGGTTTCGTGTCGCGCGCGCCGCGCTTCGCGCTGGCCCACAAGTTTCCGGCCCAGGAAGCGCTGACCAGGCTGGTCGCGATCGACGTGCAGGTCGGCCGCACCGGCGCCATCACGCCGGTCGCACGGCTCGAGCCGGTGTTCGTCGGCGGCGCGACCGTCACCAACGCGACGCTGCACAACGAGGACGAAGTCCGCCGCAAGGACATCCGCATCGGCGACACCGTGATCGTGCGGCGCGCCGGCGACGTGATTCCGGAAGTGGTGTCGGCGCTGATGGATCGCCGCCCGGCCGACGCGGCCGAATTCGTGATGCCGACCGAATGCCCGGTGTGCGGCTCGAAGATCGAACGCCTGCCTGACGAGGCGATCGCCCGCTGCACGGGCGGCCTGTTCTGCCCGGCCCAGCGCAAGCAGGCGCTGTGGCACTTCGCGCAGCGCCGTGCGCTCGATATCGACGGCCTCGGCGAAAAGATCATCGATCAGCTCGTCGAGCAGAACTTGGTGCGCACGCCGGCCGACCTGTTCCATCTCGGCTTCGGGACGCTGGCCGCGCTCGACCGCTTCGCCGATAAATCCGCGCAGAACCTGCTCGAATCGCTCGAAAAGGCGCGCCACACCACGCTCGGCCGCTTCATCTACGCGCTCGGCATCCGCCATGTCGGCGAATCCACCGCCAAGGATCTGGCCAAGCATTTCGGTTCGCTGCAGCCGATCATCGACGCCACGCCCGAGCAACTGCTCGAAGTCAACGACGTCGGGCCGGTGGTGGCCGAATCGCTGCACCAGTTCTTCGCCGAGGAACACAACCTCACGGTGATCGCGCAGTTGCGCGAGAAGGTCGAGTGGCCGGAGGGGCCGCCCGCGCCCCGCGAGCCGCAAGGCGTGCTGGCCGGCAAGACGGTCGTGCTGACCGGCACGCTGCCCACGCTCGCGCGCGACGACGCGAAGGCCATGCTCGAAGCGGCCGGCGCGAAGGTGACCGGCTCGGTGTCGAAGAAAACCGATTACGTCGTTGCTGGCGCCGAAGCGGGCAGCAAGCTCGCCAAGGCTGAGGAACTCGGCATCCCCGTGCTCGACGAGGACGGGATGCATCAACTGCTCAAGGGGGAGACACCATCATGATTCGCGCAATCCTGAAGATGGGCGATCCGCGCCTGCTCGAAGTCGCGAAGCCGGTCGATGCGTTCGACACGCCGGCGCTGCACGAACTCGTCGCCGACATGTTCGAGACCATGCATCACGCCAACGGCGCCGGGCTGGCCGCGCCGCAGATCGGCGTCGACCTGCAGGTGATCATCTTCGGCTTCGGCAACAACGCGCGCTATCCCGACGCACCGCCGGTGCCGGAGACGGTGCTGATCAATCCGAGCGTCGAGTATCTGCCGCCGGACATGGAGGAGGGCTGGGAAGGCTGTCTGTCGGTACCCGGCATGCGCGGCGTGGTGAGCCGTTACGCGAAGGTGCGTTACGGCGGCTTCGACCAGTACGGCAAGCGGATCGATCGCGTGGCCGAGGGTTTTCATGCGCGCGTCGTGCAGCATGAATACGATCACCTGATCGGCAAGCTCTATCCGATGCGGATCACCGATTTCTCGAAGTTCGGCTTCACGGAAGTGCTGTTTCCGGGCCTGGACCCGAACGCCGACGATTGAGCGTCGAGCCTGCGAGCCGCGCCCGAATGAAAAAACGGCGCCGGGAACCTTGGGGTTCGCCGGCGCCGTTTGCGTTTCGCATCGCGCGATATCGCGATGTCAACGCATCGTCAGAACGTCTCGTCGGGTGACAGGTAGCGCCACTCGCCTTGCGGCAGCGCGCCCAGCATCACGCGGCCCATCCGCACGCGCTTCAGGCCGATCACCTCCAGCCCCACCAGCTCGCACATGCGGCGGATCTGGCGCTTCTTGCCTTCGCGCAACACGAAACGCAACTGCTCGCCGTTCTGCCAGCTCACCATCGCGGGCTTCAGCGCAACGCCGTCGAGTTCGAGGCCGTGACGCAGTTGCGCCAGCAATTCGGCCGGGAAGTGCTGATCGATATCGATCAGTTGCTCGCCGAAGCGCACGCGCACCAGATATTCCTTGTCGACGTCCGAATTCTCGCCGATCAGTTGCTTGGCGACCACGCCGTTTTGCGTGAGCACCAGCATGCCGGTCGAATCGATGTCGAGACGGCCCGCCGGCGCGAGCGCGCGCAGTTGCATCGGCGAGAAGCGCAGCGGCGAGCGGTCGCCGCTCCAGTGGTTTTCGCGCGTGATCAGCGTGACGGCCGGCTCGTAGCCGTCCTCGGCCTGGCCCGACACATAGCCGACCGGCTTGTGCAGCAGGATCGTGACCTGCGCGGCTTGCGCGGCTTGCGCGCGATCGTCGATTTCGATCTTCTGGTCCGGGCGGACCTTGGTGCCGAGCGTGTCGATGCGTTCGCCGTCGACGAGCACCCAGCCCTTTTCGATCCATTCGTCCGCTTCGCGGCGCGAGCAGAGGCCGAGCTCCGACATCCGCTTCGAGAGACGCATCATGCCCGTTTCGTCTTCCGACTCGAACGATTCGGCGCGTGCCTTGACGGGTTGCGCGGTCTTGAGGCGCGAGGGGGCGGCGCGTTCGGCGCTGTCGCGGGCGGGGCGGTTTTCGCCGCTGCGTTGCGGGCGGTCGCCGTCGCGCGAGAAGCGGGGGGCGCCTTCGCGTTGGGGACGGTCGCCGAAGCGTGCAGGGCGATCGCCATCGCGGGCGGGGCGGCCTTCGCTGCTGCGTTGCGGGCGATCGCCGTCGCGGGAGAAACGAGCGCCGCCTTCACGCGGGGGGCGATCGCCGAAACGCGGGCGTTCGCCATCACGTGCCGGACGGCCTTCGCCGCTGCGTTGCGGGCGATCGCCGTCGCGGGAGAAACGAGCGCCGCCTTCACGCGGGGGGCGATCGCCAAAACTCGGGCGTTCACCGTCACGCGCCGGACGGCCTTCGCTGCTGCGTTGCGGACGGTCGCCGTCGCGAGAGAAGCGAGCACCGCCTTCGCGCGGCGGACGATTGCCAAAACTCGGTCGTTCGCCATCACGCGCCGGACGGCCTTCGCTGCTGCGTTGCGGACGGTCGCCGTCGCGGGAGAAACGAGCGCCACCTTCACGCGGCGGACGATTGCCAAAACTCGGTCGTTCGCCATCACGCGCCGGACGGCCTTCGCTGCTGCGTTGCGGACGGTCGCCGTCGCGAGAGAAGCGCGCCCCGCCTTCGCGCGGCGGACGATTGCCAAAACTCGGTCGTTCGCCATCGCGCGCCGGACGGCCTTCGCTGCTGCGTTGCGGACGGTCACCATCGC
>NZ_BAAILN010000090.1:20586-23422 GCF_054589155.1 Burkholderia sp. 3C | reverse complement strand
CCCCGCGTTCGCGGCCGGAATCGGCCCGGTCACGGCCGGCCGCGCCGACGTATTCGTTCGGCGCGGCGGTGCGCGAGATCCTGCGAAGCCGCGGCTTTCTCGCGATGTCGCTGGTCAACGTGGTGTTCTACGCGATCTACATGCAGCTCGAGCTGACGCTGCCGCTGCACGCGAACCAGCAGTACGGGACGGCCGCCTCGGGCCTGATCTTCACGATCAACGCAGTGGTCATCATCGCGCTGCAGTTGCCGCTCACTCAGTGGCTCGCGCGGCGCTGGTCCGCGCACGCGATGCTGGCGGCGGGCTTCGCGATCGTGGGCGCGAGTTTCGCCGGCTTCGCCGGCCTGCCTGGGCCGCTGTGGTTCGGCCTGATGATCGCCGTCTATACGATCGGCGAAATGATCATCGACCCGACCATCGATGTGACGGCCAACCGTTCGATCCCGCGCCAGTACGCCGGCACCGTGTTCGGCATGCTTGGCCTGACCGCGCTGCTCGGCTCGCTGCTGGGTGGCACGCTCGGCGGCGAATACTATGCGCGGCTCGCGAGCAAGTCGCTCTACTGGAGCGGCTACGCGGCCCTCTCGCTGGCCGCCTGCGTGGCGCTCGGCTGGGCCGCGCGGCGCCGGCATCCGGCCTTCTCGCGGCAGTCCGATGGCGCCGTCTGACGAGCGCGCGCGCCGAGGCCGACTCCCGTCCGACACGCCGTGACATCGGGTCCGCGCAAGCGGCCCGAGAACGCCCTTTCCTTCTCAAGCGAATTACCTCGATGCCGCACCGGAGCGCGACGATGAATGCCTTTGAAGCCACAATGAGTCGGTTCGATCATCTTCACAACTTTGGCCAATGCCTGCGTCACTGGGCAGCCGTCAAGCCGTACGACACCGCGTTCCGGTTCCTGACCGACGGTGTCGTCGAGGCACCGCAACTAAGCTTCGCCGAACTCGACCGGCGCGCCACCGCGATCGCCGCCCGCCTCGCGCGCGAATGCCCGAGCGGCGGGCCCGTGCTGCTGCTCTATCGGCCCGGGCTCGACTTCATCGCCGCGTTCTTCGGCTGCCTCTACGCGGGCTGCGCGGCTGTGCCGGCTTATCCGCCGTCGGGTCGCGCCACGCGACGCAACCGGCTCACGGCGATCATCGCCGATTGCGGCGCTGGCGCGATCCTGACCAGCGACGATCTGGTCGAGGCGATCAGCGAAGAGATCGCGCAGGCCGACGTGCCGTCGCGCGCGAGCGTGATCGGCACCGACGCGCTGCTGGCCGCGCCGGGCGAGGTATCCGACGCCGAAGGGGCCTTGCTGCCCGCCAGCCATCTGGCGTTCCTGCAATACACCTCGGGCTCCACCGGCCGCCCCAAGGGCGTGCGCGTCACGCACCGCAACCTGCTCGCCAACGAGCGCGCGATCCGCGAGGGCTTCCGCCACGGTCCGGACACGGTGTTCGTCGGCTGGTGCCCGCTGTATCACGACATGGGCCTGATCGGCAACGTGCTGCAGCCCGTCTATCTCGGCATCCCGTCGGTGCTGATGTCGCCGCTCGAGTTCCTGCAGCAGCCGCTCAAGTGGCTGCGCGCGATCTCGACCTACGGGGCCACCACCAGCGGCGGCCCGAACTTCGCCTACGAACTCTGCGCGACGCGCATCGCCGAGGCCGACAAGGCCGGGCTCGATCTGTCCTCGTGGCGCGTCGCGTTCAACGGCGCCGAACCGATCCGCGCCTCGACGCTCGACAAGTTCGCGACGGCGTTCGCCGACTACGGCTTCGATGCGGGCGCGATGTTCCCGTGCTACGGGATGGCCGAGACCACGCTGTTCGTGTCGGGCGCCGTGCCCGGTGCCGGCGCGCTCACGCGCCGCGTCGACGCGCTCGCGCTGCAGGCCGGGCGCTGCGTCGACGCGGTCGACGGGCAGCCTGCCGCCGAGCTGGTGAGTTCGGGGCGCGTGGGCGGCGACCAGCAGGTGCGCATCGTCGATCCGCACGGCCTGCGCGTGAGCGGCCCCGGGGAGATCGGCGAGATCTGGGTGCGCGGCGGCAGCGTCGCCGACGGCTACTGGAACCGCGAGGACGACACGCGCGCCCAGTTCGACGCCCGCATCGCCGGGGAGGACTCGCCGCCGTTCCTGCGCACCGGCGATCTCGGCCTGCTCGACGGCGGCGAACTCTACGTGACGGGCCGGCTCAAGGAGCTGATCATCATCCGCGGGCGCAACCACTATCCGACCGACATCGAGCAGACCGTCGAGCAGAGCAGCGCCGACTTCCGCGCCGGCTGCGGCGCGGCATTCGCGATCGACGGCGAGGACGGCGAGCGCCTGGTGGTGGTACAGGAGATCCAGCGCGCCGTGCGCAAATCGCTCGACGCCGAGGAGGCCGGGCGGCGTGCCGCCGCCGCGGTGGCGGCCGCGCACGGCATCCCGCTTCACGAGTTGGTGCTGGTGCAGGCCGGCGTGGTGCCCAAGACGTCAAGCGGCAAGAACCAGCGCACGCTGGTGCGCCAGCACTACCTGAACGGCGAGCTGCCGGTGCTCGCGCGCGCGCGGCCGGGGGCGGGCGCCGAGGCCCCCGCGGCGGCGATGCCGGCCGCGCCGCTCGTGCCGGTCGACAGCGTCGAGGCATTGAGCGAGCGCGTGATCGCCGCGATGCTCGGCGCGGCGGGCGCGGCGCGCCCCGAGGCACGGGCCGCCTCCGCGCTCGCGCTCGGCCTCGATTCCCTCGCGCTCGTCGATCTGCAGACCCGCCTGGCGCGCGAGTTCGGCGTGGCAGCGGCACTCGACGAACTGATGGACGACCGGCCCGTGGCGGAACTCGCGCGCGAGCTGGCCGCACGTGCGCTC
>NZ_BAAILN010000090.1:17291-20467 GCF_054589155.1 Burkholderia sp. 3C | reverse complement strand
GCGGCGGCCGCGCCCCCGCCGCCCGCCGTCGACCCCACCGCCCTGACGCCCTACCAGGAAGCGATCTGGACGGCGCAGCTGTGGGACCCGTCCTCGCCCTGCTTCAACCTGGTGCTGCCGCTGCGAATCCGGATGCCGCTCTCGGCCACGCAGGTGCGCGAGGCGCTCGCGGCGCTGACGGTCGCGCATCCGAACCTCGCAAGCCGCTTCGTCGAGGACGACAACGGCGAGGTGCGGCAGCAGCCGGCAACGGCGTCGGCCGGGCTGCTCGACGTGATCAACTGCGCCGGGCAGTCCGACGATGCGCTGCGCGCGCGCATTGTCGCCTCCACCGGCGTGCCGCTCGACCTGTTCGGCGGCCCCGTGTTCCGCGCCGAACTGCTGAGCCGCGCGCCCGACGATCATGTGCTGGTGCTGATCGCCCATCACCTGGTTGCCGATCTCGGCTCGCTGCAGACAGTGCTGGCCGACTTCGCCGAATTCCACGCGTGCCTCGCCGAGGGCCGTCCGCTGCCGGCGCGCGCCACCGCGGCGGCAGCCGCGCCCGACTATCGCGCCCGGCTCGCCGCGCTGCTGCACGAACCGCGGGCCCAGGCCGACCGGCAATACTGGGCCGCGCGCCTCGCCACCCCGATCGAACCGCTGGCGCTGCCGCTGGCACTGCCCGGCGAAGCCCCGGCGGGTCACGTGGCCGGCGCGGGCATGAGCGTGGACATCGACCTCGACGCCGCGCTGACGGGCGCGCTCGACACGCTCTGCGCCGGCCAGCGCGTGACGCGCAACATGGCGCTGCTGGCGGCGTTCTTCGCGTTCCTGCACCGCTACACGGCGCAGCGCGACCTCGCGGTGGTCACGCCGGCGGCCGTGCGGCCCGGCGGCGAGTTCGACGACTGGGTCGGCTACGGCGTGAACCTGCTGGTGATCCGCGAGGCGGTGGACGGCGAGCTGCCGTTCACCGCGCTGCTCGCCGCGATGAAGCAGACCGTGGCCGGCGCGCTCGCCCACCGCGCCACGCCGTTCATCGACCTGGCGCGGCGCTTCGCGCGGCGTGACGCCGACGTGCGCCATCCGTTCTCGCGCATCCTGTTCGCTTATCACAACCTGAACCGCCTGCCGCAGGCCGCCGACCTGCTGGCGGGCGCGGCGGGCCAGCCGCTCACGGTCGGCACGCTCGCGCTCGAAAGCTTCCCGGTGCCCACCCCGGCCGCGCAAACCGACCTCACGCTGGTCGCGATCCAGGCCGGCGAGCGGCTCGTGCTGCGTTTCGAGTACGACGCCACGCTCGCCTCGCGCGCCGCGGTCGAGCGCATGGCCGCGCATTTCCTCACGCTGCTCGGCGCGCTGATCGCCCGGCCGGACCAGCCGGTCGCGCGGGCCGCGCTGCTGGAGGCGACGGAACGCGAGCGGCAATTCGTGACGTGGAACCACCGGCCGCTGCCGGCCGCGCCGGCCGGCACGAACGTGGCGGCGGAGCACACCACGGTCCACGCGATGATCGACGCAATGGCGCGTCGCGTGCCCGAGCGCATCGCCGTGCGCACCGACACCGAGCACCTGGACTATGCGCGGCTGCGGCACGACTCCGACGCGCTGGCCGCCGCGCTGCACGCGCGCGGCGTGCGCCACGGCGACGTGGTGGGCGTGGGCCTGCCGCGCGACGTGCGCCTGCCGGTGATACTGCTGGCGATCTGGAAGGCCGGTGCCGCCTATCTGCCGATCGACCTCGGCGTGCCGGCCGAACGCGTGCGCCAGATGCTGGACGACGCGCAGGCCACGCTGATCGTCGCGCCCGCCGCGCTGCAGAGCGCGCTCTGCGACGACGGCTGCACCTGGGTCACGCCCGAGGCGCTCGCGGCGGATGCGCCGGCGGCCGCCTCGCCGGTCGCGCCCGACGCTGGCGCCGGCCGCGGCAGCCTTGCCTACGTGCTGTTCACGTCCGGCTCGACCGGGCGCCCGAAGGGCGTGGAGATCGAGCATCGCAACGTGCTGTCGCTGCTCGCGTGGATCGGCGCCAGCTACTCGGCCGACGAGCTGGCCGCCGTGTTCGCGGGCACCTCGATCGCGTTCGACATCTCGGTGTTCGAGCTGTTCGGCCCGCTCGCGCACGGCGGCTGCGTGGTGATCGGCGAGAACCCGGCCACGCCGCCCGCCACCCCGGTGTCGCTGATCAACACCGTGCCGTCGGCGGCGGCGGCACTGCTGGAGACGGGCAGGCTGCCGGCCAGCGTGGTGACCGTCAACCTTGCCGGCGAACCGCTGCGCCAGTCGCTGGTGGACGCGCTGTACGCGCGCGGCACGATCGGCAAGGTCTACGACCTCTACGGGCCGACCGAGGACACCGTCTATTCGACTGCGGTGCTGCGCGAGCCGGGCGGCTTCGACACCATCGGCACGCCGCTGCCGGGCAAGCGCGTCTACCTGCTCGACGCGCAGGGCGAGCCGGTGCCGGTGGGCGTGGCGGGCGAGCTGTACCTGGCCGGCGACGGCCAGGCGCGCGGCTACCGCCACCGGCCCGACCTGACCGAACACGCGTTCGTCCCGGTGCCGGCGCTGGCCGACCTCGAACCGCGGCTCTACCGCACCGGCGACATCGGCCGCCAGCTGGCCGACGGCCGCATCGTGCTGTCGGGCCGGCGCGACCACCAGGTGAAGGTCCGCGGCCACCGCGTCGAACTCGGCGAGATCGAGGCCGTGCTGCTGCGGCACCCGGCGGTGCGCGATGCCGTGGTGGTGCAGACGCGTCACACCGCGCCGGCCGGTGACGGCGGCGACGGCCAGGACGCGCTGCTGGTCGCCTACCTGGCCAGCGGCGACGTGCCGGGCGAGGCAGGCGGCATCGACGCGGTGCGCGAGTTCGCGGCCGCCTCGTTGCCGAGCTACATGCGTCCCGCCGGCTATGTGCTGCTCGAGGCGCTGCCGCGCAACGCGAGCGGCAAGGTGGACCGCGCCGCGCTGCCGCGCTTCGACCCGGTCGCGCATGACGCCGCCGCCGCGCCGGCCAGCGACGCGCAGCGCGCGGTGCTGGCGATCTGGGAGGCGGTGCTCGGCTTACAGGGCTTCGGCATTCATGCCGACCTGTTCGAACTCGGCGGCCATTCGCTGCAGGCGATCCGGATCCTCACGCGCTGCAGCGAGCACTTCGGCGTCGAGATTCCCCTGCGCGAGGTGCTGGAGCG
>NZ_BAAILN010000090.1:0-17202 GCF_054589155.1 Burkholderia sp. 3C | reverse complement strand
CACGTTACTGGCGGCGCGCTCCGGCGCCGCCGACGAGCCCGGCGGCGCCCGGGAGGAGGTGCTGTTGTGAGTACCGTGAGCTTCGTGGCCGATCTGCAGCAGCGCGGCATCCGCCTCTACGCGAAGGCCGGCCAGCTGGCGGCCGACGCCGCACCCGGCATGCTGACGGCGGGCCTGATCGAGCAGATCCGCGACCGCAAGGCCGAGATCCTCGACCTGCTCGACTCGCTTGACGCGCAGGCGGCCCGCGCGCGCGACGTCGCCCCGCCCGAGGCGGCAGCCGATGCCGGTGATGGCGGCGACACGGCCGGCGACGGCCCGCTGTCGGACGGCCAGCAGCAGATGGTGCTGGCCAGCCGGCTCGCCCACCACGCGGCCTACCACCTGCCGGCCCTGTTCGCGATCGACGGCGCGCTCGACACGGACGCGCTCGCGCACGCCTTCGCGGCCGTGCTGCGGCACCACGAGGCGCTGCGCACGCGCTTCGTCGAGGCGGATGGGCAATGGCTGGCGCGCGTCGACGCGGCGGACGCGTTCTCGCTGCCGGTGACGCGCATGAGCGAGCTGGACGCGCTCGCCTTCGCGCGCGGCGAGGCCGACCGCCGCTTCGATCTGGCCGCCGAATGGCCGTGCCGTGTGCGCCTGCTGCGCACCGGCCACGCGCGCCATCTGCTGGTAATCGTGCTGCATCACGTCTGCTGCGACGGCGTCTCGGTGGGCCTGCTGATGCAGGAGATCGCCGCCGGTTACGCGGCGGCCCGCGCGAAGGCCGTTACGTCCGTTACGTCCGTTACGTCCGGCCTGTCCGCCCGAACCGGCAACCACGGCAGCCATGGCGACGGCACGGGCCGGGGCTCGGCGCCGGCCCGCCGCTTCGCCGATTTCGTGCGCTGGCAGCAGCGGCGCCTCGGCTCGCGCGAGCAGCGCGCGGCGCGCGACTACTGGCGCGAGCGCTTCGCGCGGCCCGCGCCCGCGCTCGCGCTGCCGGCCGACCGGCCCGGCTCGGCCGAACAGCCGGCCGCCACGCTGCGCCTGGCGCTGCCGGCCGCGCTGCGCGAGACGCTCGACGCACATGCGCGGCAACACCGGCTCACGCGCTTCACGCTGCTGGTGGCGGGCTTCGCCGCGCTGCTCAGCCGCTACGCCGGCGAGGAGGACGTGGTGATCGGCACGCCGATCGCGAACCGCACCCACGCCGAATGGCAGGCCCTCGTCGGCTTCGTCGCCAACACCGTGGCGCTGCGCTTCGACTGCGCGCTCGACCGGCCGATCGGCCAGTTCCTGGAGGCGGCGTCGAGCACCGTGCGCGATGCGCTGATCCACGCCGAGCTGCCGTTCGAACAGGTGCTGCGCGCGATCGACCGGCCGGCCGGCGCGCCGTTGTTCCAGGCGATGTTCGCGATGCAGCCGGCCTCGGCCGCCTCGTTCGCGCTCGACGCGCTGGCGGTCGCCGCGCTGCCGCTCGCGCCGTCGCAGACCAAGTTCGACCTGACGCTGCTGGTGGAGGATGACGGCGACGACGCCGAACTGGCCTTCGAATACCGTGCCGACCGCTTCGACGGCGGCTGGATCGCCGACCTCGCGCGCCGCTACCTGCTGCTGCTGGAGCGACTCGTGGCCGATGCTTCGGCATCGCCCGAACGGCCGCTCGGCCAGCTCGATCCGAGCGAGGCCGCCGACTTCGCGCGCCTCGCGCGCGGATGGCGCGACAACACGGTCGAGCGGCCGCCCGTGCCGGTCCACGCGCTGGTCGCCGCCGCCGCCGCGCGCACGCCGCAGGCGCTGGCGATCGTCGCGCCCGGCGGCAGCCTGCGCTACGGCGAACTCGACGCGCTCGCGAACCGCTACGCGCGTGCGCTGATAGCCGCCGGCGTGGCACCGGGCGACCGCGTGGGCGTCTGCCTGCCGCCCTCGGCACGCCTGGTCGCCGTGGTGCTCGCGATCGGCATGGCAGGCGCCGCCTACATTCCGATGGACCCGGCCTACCCGGCCGAGCGCCTGCAGGCGATGGTCGACGACGCGCGACCCACGCTCGCGATCGTCGAGCCGCCCGCGCCGGTGCTCGGCGGCACCACCGTGCTCGCGCTCGAGCAGCTGCACGCGCAGGCGGCCGCGCAGCCGGCGCACGCGCCCGAACTCGCGCTCGCGCCCGGTGCCGACCCGATGGCGCTGCCGCTCTACGTAATCTTCACCTCGGGCTCGACCGGCCGCCCCAAGGGCGCCGTCGTCACACAGCGCAACTTCGTCAACCTGCTGCACTGGTACGCCGACACCTTCGGCTTCCACGCGTACACCCGCGTGCTGCTGCTGAGCGCGCTCAGCTTCGACCTGACCCAGAAGAACCTGTTCGCGCCGCTGCTGCACGGCGGCACGCTCATCATCAAGAGCCGCGCCGATTTCGATGCGCCGAGCGTGGTGGCCGACATCGCGCGGCAGCGCGTGAGCGTGGTCAACTGCACGCCGAGCATGTTCTACGCGATCGTCGAGGCGGACGCGGCCAACGGCTGGCGTGGCATCGAGACCCTGCGCCACGCGTTCCTCGGCGGCGAGCCGATCTCGCTCGGGCCGCTCGACGACTGGCTGCGCGAGGCGCCGCAGCGCACCGAGATTGTCAACACCTACGGGCCGACGGAATGCTCGGACGTCTGCGCCTACAAGCGCCTGCCCACGTCGCTCGACCACTGGCCGGCCGTGGTGCCGATCGGCGCGGCCCTGCCCGGCTTCAAGCTGGTGGCCGTCGACGAACACGACCGGCCGGTGCCCGACGGCATGGCGGGCGAGCTGCTGGTGGGCGGCATCGGCGTCGGCGACGGCTACGTGGGCCGCCCCGAGCTGAACGCCGAGCGCTTCTTCGTGCCCGCGTTCGCCGCGCCCGGCGAGCGCTTCTATCGCACCGGCGACCGGGTGCGGCGGCGCCCCGACGGCGATTTCGTGTTCCTCGGCCGCCGCGACCTGCAGACCAAGCTGCGCGGCTTTCGCATCGAGCTGGGCGAGATCGAGGCCGTGCTCGAGGCACAGCCGGGCGTGGCGCGCGCCGCCGCCAGCGTGAGGCGCGGCGAGGCCGGCGACGAGCGGCTGCTCGCGTTCGTCGTCGCCGAGCCGGGCGCCGCTACCGGCCTGGACGCCGCGCGCCTGCTCGGCGCCGTGCGCGGCCGGCTGCCGGCCTTCGCGGTGCCGCAGGCGATCGTGCCGCTCGCGGCGCTGCCGCTCACCCCGAGCGGCAAGCTCGACCGGCGCGCGCTGGCCGCGCTCGACGCCGGCACCCTGCCCACGGCCGACGCGCCGCCCCACGAGGCGCCGCAGGGCGCGCTGGAGGCCCGCATCGCCGAGGTCTGGCGCGAGCTGCTCGGCCTCGCGCGCGTGGGGCGTCACGACAGCTTCTTCGCACTCGGCGGCCACTCGCTGCTCGCCACGCGGGCCGTGACCCGGCTCGTGAACCATCACGGCCTCGCGCTCGACATCGGCGACGTATTCGAGGCACCGACCGTGCGCGAGCTGGCCGAACGGCTCGCGGCGCGCGGCGTCGCGGTGCCGGACGCCGGCCGCGAGGTGGCCGGCGAGGTGGCCGCGGAAGCCGCCGGCCGATTCGACGGCGCGCCGATCGCGCGCCGCGACGCGGCGGCCCCGTATCCGCTCTCGCCCGCGCAGCAGCGCATGGCGTTCCTCGCGCGCGTCGAGGGCAGCGCCTCGACCTACAACATGTCGATCGCGCTGAAGCTCGTGGGGCCGCTCGACGTGGCCGCGCTCGGGCGCGCGCTCGACGCGCTGGTGACGCGCCACCCTGTGCTGTCGGTCGCGTTCTCGGCGGACGGCGAACGCACCGTCCAGACGCCGTGCGCACCCGGGTTCGCCGCGCTGGCCGCGGTGCCGGTGGCGCCGGACGCGCTCGCCGCCACGGTTCGCGAACTGGCGAACCGGCCGTTCGACCTGGCGCGCGACACCACGCTGCGCGCCCATCTGCTCGCCACGGGCGCGGACCAGCACGTGCTGGTGCTGTCGATGCATCACATCGTCTGCGACGGCTGGTCGGCCGGCATCGTGCGAGACGAGCTGGGCCCGCTCTACGCGGCGGCACGCGCGGGCACGGACGCCGCGCTGCCGCCGCTGCCCGTCAGCTACTTCGACTACGCGCAATGGCACCGCGACTGGCTGTCCGGCGAGCGGCTCGCGCGGCTCGATGCCTACTGGACCAGCCAGCTCGCCGGGCTGCCCGAACTCTCGACGCTGCCCACCGACTACCGGCGCCCCGAGGTCGCGCTGCACGCGGGGCGAACCGAGCCGTTCGTGCTGCCCGACGCGCTTTCGGCCAGGCTCGCCGAGGTCGCGCGCGGGCACGGCGCGTCGCCCTTCATGCTCGCGCTGGCCGCGTTCCAGGCGCTCGTCGCACGGCTCACGCAACGCGCCGAGGTGGTGGTGGGCACGCCGGTGGCGAACCGGCTTCGCCCCGAACTCGAGGATCTGGTGGGGCTGTTCGTCAACACGCTGGTGATTCGCCAGCAGGTCGACGACACGCAACCGTTCAATGCGTTGCTCAATGCCACGCGACGCACGCTGCTCGATGCCTACGCGCACCAGGACATGCCGTTCGAGCGACTCGTCGAGCAACTGAAGCCGGCTCGCCACCTGGCCTACGCACCGCTGTTCCAGATCCTGTTCGTGATGGACACCGGCGCGCTCGACGGGCTCGACATGCCCGAGCTCGCCGTCGAGCGGATCGATGCGCTGCCCGGCTCGGCCAAGTACGACCTGAACATGCACCTGCTCGAGCGCGACGGCCGGCTGTCCGGCTATGTCGAATACGACACGGCGCTGTTTGCGCCGTCCACCATCCGGCGCCTGATCGAGATGTACCGCTTCGTGCTGGAACAGGTCACCGCCGCCCCGCACAGCCCGCTGCACGAGCTCGCGCTGCTCTCGCCAGCGCTCGCCGACGAACTCTCCGCACTGCCGGCGCGCGTCTCGCGCGCGCCGCGCGAAGCCACCATCGTCGAGCTGGTGCGGGCCAGCGCGGCGCGCTGGCCAGACCGGGCTGCCGTGATCGACGGCGACGCCTCGCTACCCTACGCCGGCCTGCTCGAGGCGGCCGAACGGCTGGCTGGCGCGCTGCTGGCCGAGAACGTACCGCGCGAGGCGCCGGTCGGCGTGCTGATGGGACGCTCGATGACCCGCGCGGTGGCGCTGCTCGGCACGCTCGTGGCCGGCTGCGCCTACGTGCCCCTCGATCCCGAATGGCCTGACGAGCGGATTCGCCAGATCCTGCACTCGGTCGGCATCACGGTACTGCTGGCCGAGGCCGGCCAACGCGCCGCGGCGCTCGGCTTCGCGGGCACCGTGATCGACCCGTGCGCGGCCTCGCGGCCCGCGCCGGGCGCGATGGGCGCGCGCCGCGATCCGGCTCCCGGCGATCTGGCCTACGTCATCACCACCTCGGGCTCGACCGGCACGCCCAAGAGCGTGATGGTGCCGCACCGCGGTGTCGCCCATGACCTCGTGTTCCTGGTCGAGTCGCGCGAGGTGCGGCCCGAGGATCGCGTGCTGCAGATCACGAACTTTAACTTCGATCCGTCGGTGCGCGACCTGTTCGGCGCCTGGGCCGCCGGCGCCGCCGCCGTGCTGCTGCCGCCCGAGGTCGCGCGCGATCCGGCCGCGTTGCTGACGCGGCTCGCGCGCGAGCGCATCAGCAAGGTGTTCAGCATCACGCCCACCCTGCTGCGCTCGATCCTGACGGTCGCCGAGACGCGCGGTGCGCCCGGCGAACTGCGGCTCGATACGCTGATGCCGTGCGGCGAGCGGCTGAGTGCCGAGGACTGCACGCGCGCCTGGGCCGTGTTCGGCGATGACCTGCGCATCGTCAACCAGTACGGGCCGACCGAGGCCACCATGACCTCGGCCAACCACCTCGTGACCCGCGGCGACCTGCGGCTGCCGCGCCTGCCAGTCGGGCTGCCGAATCCGAACACGCAGGTGCGGGTGCTCGACGCACATCGGCGCGAGGTGCCGATCGGCACGTTCGGCGAGGTTCATATCGACGGCATCGGCATCACGCGCGGCTATGCGAACGACACCGGGCGCACCGTCGAGGCATTCATCCCGAACCCGTTCGCGGCGAGCGCCGATGCTCACGGCCCGATCCTCTACCGCACCGGCGACATCGGCCGCCGGCTCGACGACGGCAGCATCGACCTGATGGGCCGCACCGACGCGCAGGTGAAGATCCGCGGCAACCGCGTCGAGCCCGGCGAGATCGAGGCCGCGCTGGGGCGCATGAGCGGCGTCGAGCACGCGGCCGTCAAGGTGTTCGAGGACGCCGACGGCCAGCCGCAACTGGCCGCCTACGTGGTGCTGGGCACGGCGCCGGACGACCCGGAGCGCGCGCTGCGCCGCCATCTCGAACGCGAGCTGCCGTCCTACATGGTGCCGGTCTCGCTGCAGGTGATCGACGCGATGCCGACCACCATCACCGGCAAGATCGACCGCCGCCGGCTGCCCGAGCCCGTGGTACGGACCGGCTCCCGCGAGGTCCGGCACCTGCCGGCCAGCACCACCGAGGCGGGCATCGCGCAGATCTGGGCACATGCGCTCGGCCATCACGAAATCGATACCCGGACCAGCTTCTTCGAGCTGGGCGGCAACTCGATGCAGTTGATCTCGGTACAAGCGGCACTGCTCGCACGCTTCGGCCGCGAGCTGCCGATCGTCGACCTGTTCCGCCATCCGACCGTCGAGTTGCTGGCCGCCTTCCTCGACGCGGGCGGCGGCATCGCCCCGCCCGGCGGCCAGCCAGGCGGCGCCGATCACGGCGCACGCGAACCGTTGCTGTCGGCCGCCGCGCGCCGCCGAATCGAACAGCGCAAACACCGCAACACCGGCGCCACCGCGCGCCGACAGGGGAGAAACGAACATGAATCATGAACTCGAGGGCATCGCGGTGGTCGGCATCGCCGGGCGCTTTCCCGGCGCGGCCGACGCGGACGCGCTCTGGCACAACGTGGTGGCGGGGCGCGAATCGATCCGGCGCTTCTCCGACGAGGAACTCGCGGCGGCCGGCGTGCCGCGCGAGTCGAGCGACGCGCCGCACTATGTGAAGGCACGGCCGCTGATCGACGACGTGAAGGGCTTCGACGCCGAGTGCTTCGGGATGACGACGCGCGAGGCCGAGATCACCGACCCGCAGCTGCGCCTGCTGATGGAGTGTGCGCACGAGGCGCTCGAACAGGCCGGCCACGTGCCCGGCGGCGACCTCACGGTGGGCGTCTACGCCGGCGTGCGGCTGAGCCGCTACCTCGAGGAGCACCTGCTGCCGAACCCCGACGTGGTCCGCTCGGTCGGCATCGAGTCGCTGCAAATGATCAACCGCAAGGACTCGGCCGCCACGCTGCTGTCATACCGGCTCGACCTGACCGGCCCGAGCATCAGTCTCAACACGGCCTGCTCGACCGGGCTGGTGGCCGTGCATCTCGGCTGCGGTGCGCTGCTGAACCATGAATGCGACATGGTGCTGGCCGGCTCGGCGGCGATACCCGCGTTCGATCCAGAGGGCTATCTGCACACGCCGGGCGGCATCCTCTCGCCGGACGGCCACTGCCGGCCGTTCGACCAGGCCGCGAAGGGCACGCTCGACGGCGCCGGGGTGGGCGTGGTCGCGCTGATGCGACTCGAGGATGCCGTCGAACGCGGCGTGCCGGTGCTGGCCGTGATCCGCGGCACCTCGGTGAACAATGACGGCGCGATCAAGATCGGCTACACGGCGCCGAGCGTGGACGGCCAGGCACGCGTGATCGCCGAGGCGATGGCCACCGCCGGCGTCAGCGCCGAAACGATCGGCTACGTCGAGACGCACGGCACCGCCACGCCGCTCGGCGACCCAATCGAGATCGCCGCGCTGACCCGGGCGTTCCGGCTCGACACCGATCGCATCGGCTTCTGCGGCATCTCCTCGCTGAAGAGCAATATCGGCCATGTCGGCGCGGCCGCCGGCATCGCCGGGCTCATCAAGGCCGTGCAGGCGGTGCGCCACGGCGTGCTGCCGCCAAGCCTGAACTTCGAGGCACCCAACCCGGAGCTGCGGCTCGCCGACAGCCCGTTCTACGTGATCCGCGACGCGCGCCCGTGGCCCGCCGACCGGCTGCCGCGCCGCGCCAGCGTCAGTTCGTTCGGCATCGGCGGCACCAACGCGCACCTGATCCTCGAACAGGCACCGGACGCCGCCGCGGCACCGCAGGCCGACGCCGGCACGCCGCGCGCGCGCCTGCTGCCGTTCAGCGCGACCTCGGAGGCGGGCCTCGCCGACTATGCGCGGCGCCTGGCCGAGGTCTGGCGCGCCACGGCGCCGCCCTCGCTCGACGCCGCGGCGCGCACGCTGCAGCACCAGCGCCGCGCGCGGCGCCATCGCGGCTTCGTGGTGGCCGCCGACGCCGCCGAGGCGGTGCGCGAGTTCGAGCGGCTGGCCGCCCGCGCCGCGCCGGCGGTGCCGGCCGAAGGCGCCCACCGGCCCGCGTCCGGCGCGCCGTCGGTGGTACTGCAATTCACAGGCCAGGGCGCGCAGAAACGCGGCATGGGCATGCTGGCGGCGAGCCGGCAGCCGCACCTCGCGGCCCGGCTCGACGAGGCCGCGCGCTGGCTGCGCGAGGACCACGGCATCGAGCTGGCCGCGCTCGTCGCCGACGGCCACGACCCGCGCTCGGGCCTGCGCCTGGACACCACCGCCGGCGCCCAGCCCGCGCTGTTCGCGCTCGAATGGGCGCTCGGCCGCTTCTGGCTCGACGCAGGCATCGTGCCGGCCGCGCTGGTGGGCCACAGCCTCGGCGAGCTGGTGGCCGCCACGCTCGCCAACGTGACGAGCCTGCGCGACGCGCTGCGGCTCGTGGTGGCGCGCGGGGCAGCGATGCAGCAGGCGCCGGCCGGCGCGATGCTGGCCGTGCCGCTCGGCGAGACCGCGCTCGCCACGCTGCTGGCCGCCAGCCCTGCCGAGGCGAAGACCTGCGTGATCTCCGCCGTCAACGGCCCGGCCGCCTGCGCGGTGTCGGGCAGCCTCGCCGGCATTGCCGCGCTCGAGGCGCAACTGACCGCGCAACGCGTCGTCCACAAGCGGCTCGACACCTCGCACGCGTTCCATTCGCCGCTGATGGAGCCGGTGCTCGAACGCTTCCGCGCAGCCTTCGACGGCATCGCGCTGCGCGCGCCGGCGCTGCCGATCCATTCGACCGTCACCGGCCGCCGGCTGACCGACGCCGAGGCGATCGACCCGGCCTACTGGGTCGGCCAGTTGCGCGCGCCGGTGCGCTACCAGCAGGCTTTGCAGGCCGCGCTCGCGGATCTGGCCGGCGCGGCCGCCGTGGTGCTCGAACTCGGCCCCAGCCGCACCCTGACGAGCGCCGCGCGCGGCTTCGTCGAAGCACGCCATACGGTGCTGCCGAGTCTCGGCGGCGCGCCCGACGACGAGGCACGCGCCCTTCTGCAGGCGTTCGGGCAACTCTGGTGCCTCGACGTCCGGCTCGACTGGCGCGTGCTCGACGCCGCCGCCAGCGCCCCGCTCGCGCCGCTGCCGACCATGCCGTTCACGCGCCGGCGCGCCTGGATCGAGCGTGTCGTGCCGGCCGCCGCGCCTGCCACGGCGGCACCGCTCGCGCCGTCCGGCCCGCTCACCCCGGCCGCAGCCGCTACGCCGGCCCCGGCCGACGCGGCCGAGCCCGTTCCCGCTTCCGCTTCCGTTCAACCCACCGATGAAGGACTGCCCATGGCCTCTCCAGAAGAAGACGGCACCGCCGCGCTGCACGAACAACTGACCGCGATCTGGCGCGACGCGCTCGGCGATCGCCCGATCGGGCCCGACGACAGCTTCTTCGACCTCGGCGGAAACTCGCTGCTGGCGCTGCAGGTCGTCGGCCGCATCAATCAGTCGTTCGGCGTGGCGATCAACCCGTCCGACATGCTGAGGCGGCCCACCGTCGCGGAGCTGTCCGACGTGATCACCGGCAAGCTGCTCGGCAAGACCGACGACGCCGATCTGGACGCGCTGCTCAACGAGATGTCGCAACTGTCGGACGACGACGTGCGCGAACTGCTGAAGCAAACTTGAACGGCCCCCCATGACCGCGAACCGAAGGCCGCGCGACTCGTGGCCCGAGCGAGGAACCCTGCCATGACCAACCTGCACGAACGCGTCAATCAGTTGAGCGATGCGCAGAAAGCCGCGCTGAAGGCGCGGCTCGAACAGAAGCGAACGATCCGGCCGGCCGGCCGGCCGCTCGACTTCGGCCTGCTGTTTTTTTCGTCCGACGGCTCCGGCGGGACGGCCGGAAAATACGACCTGCTGATGGACGCGGCGCGGCTTGCCGACGCCGAGGGCTTCAGCGCGATCTGGACGCCCGAGCGCCATTTCCAGACCTTCGGCGGGCTCTATCCCAACCCGGCCGTGCTGGCCGCCGCGCTCGCCATGGTCACGCGCCGCATCCAGTTGCGCGCCGGCAGCGTGGTGGTGCCGCTGCACGATCCGGTACGCGTGGCCGAGGAATGGGCGATCGTCGACAACCTGTCGGGCGGGCGCGTGGCGTTGTCGTTCGCGAGTGGCTGGCACCGCGACGATTTCGCATTCCGTCCCGACGCGTTCGAGACGCGGCGCGAGACGCTGGAGCCCGCGATCGACACCATCCGCCGGCTGTGGGCCGGCGAACCCCTCACGCTGGCCGGCGTGGGCGGCAAGCCCACCGAGATCCGCACGTTCCCGCGCCCGGTCCAGCCGGCCTTCTCGTTCTGGCTCACGGGGGCCTCGCGCGAGACCTGGAGCCGCGCCGCGCGGCTCGGCGCCAACGTGCTGTGCCTGATGGGGCCATCGCTGGCCGACCTGCGCGAGAAGATCAAGCTGTACCGCGAGGAGCGGCTCGCGGCCGGGTTCGACCCGGCCGGCGGCAAGATCACCGTGACGCTGCACACCTTCATCGACGACGATCTGGCCGCGGTCAAGCGGCAGGTGCGCGCGCCGCTGACCGACTATCTGGAAGATTACGTGCGCCAGTTCCGCAGCCTGATGCCGGCAGAGGAAGTCGCGCGGCTGGAGGGCGCGAAGGAGTCGATCCTCGATTTCGCGTTCGAGCGCTACTTCAATTTCAGCTCGCTGCTCGGCGATCGCGCCAAGTGCATCGAGATGCTGAACCAGCTCACCGAGGCCGGCGTGGACGAGGTGGCCTGTCTGGTCGACTTCGGCCTGTCCGCCGACACCGTGATGGCCGGCTTGCGCAAGCTTGCCGCGCTGCGCCGCGAATTCGCCGACGCGCAGGCGCAGGCATCGCCGGCCGCCGCCGCGCCGGTCGCCTGAGCGCGCCCCGAGCCGCACTCGCCCGGCGCGCCCCCCGTCAACCCGTACCCGCTCCCGAACATGAACACTGACCGATTCGCCGATTTGTCCGCCGAGAAGAAAGCCCTGCTGCTGCAACGCCTGACCGCCATGAAACGCGAGACGGCCGCCGCCCCGGCCGCGCTGCGCGAGGCCCTCACGCCCCACCTGTCGGTCGACCGCCGCCCGCTGCTGTCGCTCTACGCGGCGGGCGAACTCGAACCGGTGGACGCGGTGGCCGTCGGCTGCCTGTCGGACCGCCTGCTGCGGCAGAATCCGCAGCTCGACACGCACCACTTCACGCACGCGCTCTGCCACGACCTGCCGATCTTCGCGAACGTGCGCACGCTCGCGGCCGGGCGCATCGCCTCGGTGATCCTGCCGCGCTTCTACTCGCAGATCTATCTCGATCAGTCCGACATCGTCCGTCTGGTTCGCCAGTGCCAGTCGCTCGCGAAGGTACTCGGCGCGCGCATGGTATCGCTGACCGGGCTGATCCCGTCGGCCACCGACTATGGCCGCGCGGTGCCCGAGGACGACACGCTGCCCCCCGTCACCACCGGCCACGCCACCACCACCTCGGCCGTGGTGCTGTCGGTGCGGCGGCTGCTGGCCACCGCCGGCCGCCGCCTCGAGGACGAGACGCTGGCCTTCATCGGCCTGGGCTCGATCGGCTCGTCGACGCTGCGCCTGCTGCTGAGCGTGCTGCCCCACCCGCGCCGGCTGATCCTCTGCGACATCTACCAGAAGCGCGAATACGTCGAGCGGCTGATGCAGGAAGTGCGCGACGAGCTGGGCTTTCGCGGCGAGCTGTCGTTCCACCACGAAAGCCGGGGCGTGGCGCCGCAAGCCTACGAGGCCACGCTGATCGTCGGCGCCACCAACGCGCCCGACGTCGTCGAGGTGAGCCGGCTGCGGCCCGGCACGCTGATCGTCGACGATTCGGACCCGCACTGCTTCAACCCAGAGCAGGCGATCGCGCGGCTCGAGGCGCACGGCGACATCCTGTTCTCGGAAGGCGGCGCGCTGGCCGCGCCGGCGCCGTTCGAGCACCTCGCCTACATCCCGACCGAATTCGCGCGGCAACTGCCGGTGGACACCACGCCGGGCACCGAGCGGCGCATCACCGGCTGCGTGCTGTCGAGCCTGCTCTCGGCGGCGCGACAGTATCCGTCCACGCGCGGCGACGTGAAACTGGCCGACGCGCTCGCACACTACCGTGGACTCTGCGACGACGGTTTCGACGCCGCGCCGCTGCACTGCGGCCACTACGCGATCGCGCAGGAGCGCGTGGACGCCTTCGTCGCCAACCACGGCGCGCACGCGCTGAAGCTGGCCTGACGCCGCGGCCCATGTCGTCGATCCCGCCCATGCCGCCCCCGCCCGCCGCGCCGCCGCTGGCACATCTTCCCGAGCACCCGTCGTTCGCCGCCGTGCCGGCCTATGCGCCGGCGGAAATCGTGGTGGAGATCGCGCGTACCACCGACGGCACGCCGCATATCCACGCGCACGACTTCGAGTCGCTTGGCTACGGCCACGGCTACGTGGTGGCCGACGATCACGCGGCCGTGCTGCTCGCGCACCTCGTCACGCTGCTGGGCGAGCGCAGCCGCCACTATGGCCGCGACGAAACACCCGGCGACAACGCCAACCTCGACAGCGACCTCGGCTACCGCGCGCTCGACTACGGCGGCCAGGCCGCCGGCGCCCTGGCGAGAATGTCGCGCCACGCCAACGCGCTGATCGACGGCTTCGCGGCCGGCTTCAACCGGCGCGTGAGCGAACTCGTCGAGGCCGGCGAACCGCTCGCGCTGGTGCCTTGCGGCACGCCGCGCGTGCTGCAGCGAAACGACATCGCCGCGCTGCTGCTCGCGCTGGCCGACGAGGCGAGCGGCCGGCGCTTCGTGCAGGCGCTCGCGCTGGCGCAACCACCGGCGCGGACTGCGGCGCCCGACGCGCATGGCAAGGCCGCGGCCGGCGCCGACGACGCCAGCCGCGCCGACCCGTCCTGGTCGGCCCACACCGATCTGCCGCTCGGCAGCAACGCCTGGGCCATCGGCGACGAGGCTGCAGCCGGCGGTGCGAGCGTGCTGCTCGCCAATCCGCACTTCGGCTTCAACGACGGCTTGCGCCTCTACCAGGTGCATCTGACGATCCCCGGCGCGCTCGACGTGGCCGGCGTATCGATCCTCGGCTGCCCAACCGTCAATCTCGGCTTCAACGCGTCGCTGGCCTGGACGCACACGGTGTCGTCCGCCGAGAGATTCGTGCTGCAGCGGCTGCGGCTCGTGCCGGGCGACCCGACCGTCTACTTCTGGGACGGCCGGCCCGAGCCGATGCAACAGCGCCGCGTCGCGATCGAGATCCGCGGCGAGGCACGGCCCCACGAGCGCGATCTCTGGCAAACGCGCCACGGTCCGCTGCTCAGCGTGCCGGGACTCGCCGAATGGAATCCCGAGTGGGTGTTCTGCCTAGGCAATGCGAACGCCGGCAACGCCGATGTGCTCGACCACTGGCTCGCGATCGGCGCCGCGCGCTCGCTCGACGAACTGGAGCAGAGCTTCGCGCAGTGGGCCGGCACGAGCTGGGTGAACCTGCTCGCGATCGACGCAGCCGGGCAGGCCTGCTACGTCGACGGCAGCAACGTGCCCGAACTCGACGCGGCGACGCTCGCGGCGCTGGCCGGCGACCACCCGCTCGCGCAAGCGCGCAGGCGCCACGGCCTCGTCGTGCTGCCCGGCGACGATCCGCGCCATGCGCTCTCGCCGCGCCGCCCGCGTGCCGTAGGGCAGCGCCCGGCGCGTCGCACGCGCGGCGTGCTCGCCAACTTCAACAACCCGTACCAGCGCATCGATTGCGACGCCGCGTTGCCCGCGCACCATCCGCTGTTCGGTGCGTTCGACGCGCCGCTCACGCCGCGCGCGCGGCATGGCCTGCGGCTCACGTGCGAACTCGTGCGGCCGATCGGGGTCGCCGCGCTCGCGCGCCTGACACTCGACAACCACGTGCCGATAAGCGACCTGCTGCTCGACGACCTGCTCACGCTCGGCGCGGCCTGTCGCGAGCCGGTGGCCACGAGCGGCGGCACGCGGGTCGATCTCGCGCCCGCGCTCGCGATCTTGCGCGCGTGGCGTCGCGAGGACGCGCTCGACGCGCCTGGCGCACCGCTGTTTCGCGAATTCGCGCAGGCATGGCTCGCGGGCGCGCACGGCTACGCGCACGACTTCGATCCCGCCGCGCCGCTCGACACGCCGCGCGGCCTGCCGTACTGGCGGGGCAGCGGCCCGGCGCCGGCGCTCGTCGCGCTGGCCACGGCCGTCGAGCAGCTCGCGGCGGCCGGCTTCCCGCCCAACGCCACGCTGCGCGACCTCCAGTTCCGGCTGCGCGCCGACGGCACGCGCGCACCGCTTGACGGCGGCCCGAACCTGACCGGCGCGCTCAACGTCAGCCAGGTCGGCGCGCTCACGCCGCGCGAGCGGCTCGCCCAGTTCGTGCGCGGGCGCGTGCCGCTGCCCACCGGCCTCGCGCCGCACGGCTATGCCGTGAACTTCGGCACCACCTGGCTCGCCAGCATCGTGTTCGACGGCGGACGCCCGCTCGTGCATAGCGTGCTGCCGCAGGCGCAGCGCAGCCGGCCCGGCACCGCGTGGAGCGACGGCCGGCCGCCGCCGCCGCTCGGCACGCCGGCCAGCCACTTCGCGTTCGAGACCGCGCAGGTGCAGGCCGCCACGGTCACACGCTGCGAATTACGCGCGAGGGCCGCATCGGTTACCTTCGCCGCCAGCGCGGCCGACGCCCCCCGTCGCACCCCGCCCGCCCAACCCGTCCGCCCTCGCCCATGAACGATTTCTTCTCGATGTACCGCCACGGCTTCCTGCGTGTGGCCGTCGCCATCCCCCCCGTGGTCGTCGCCGATCCGGCCGCCAACCTCCAGGCGACGCTGCGCCTCGCGCGCAACGCCGCCGGGCGTGGCGCGCTGGTGACGATCCTGCCCGAACTCGGCCTGTCGGCCTACACCAACGACGAGCTGTTCTTCCAGCGCGCGCTGCTCGACGGCGTGAAGCGGGCGATCGGCGAGCTGCGCGCCGCCTCGGCCGAGCTCCCCGGACTGATCGTGGCGGGCGCTCCGCTCGAATGGAGCGGCCGCCTCTACAACGCCGCAGTGGTGCTGCACCGCGGCCGGATCCTCGGCGTGGTACCGAAAAGCTACCTGCCGAACTATGGGGAGTTCTACGAGAAGCGCTACTTCGCTTCCGGACTCGGCGTGACGGGCGGCACGCTGCGTCTGGACGGCGCCGAGGTGCCGTTCGGCACCGACCTGCTGTTTCGCGCCGACGACTATCCGGAGCTCGTGCTCGGCGTGGAGATCTGCGAGGACCTCTGGGCGCCGGTGCCGCCGTCCACCTACGCGGCGCATGCGGGCGCGACCGTGATCGCGAACCTGTCGGCCAGCAACATCACCGTCGGCAAGTCCGAGTATCGCCGGCTGCACGTGCGCTCGCACAGCGCGCGCTGCCAGGCCGCCTACCTCTATTCGGCGGCCGGCTGCGGCGAATCCACCACCGACCTGGCCTGGGACGGCCACGCACTCGTCTGCGAAAGCGGCGAGATCCTGGCCGAAACCGAGCGCTTTGCCGACACCGCCCAACTGCTGGTGGCCGATCTCGACCTGCAGCGCATCATGCAGGAGCGCCTGCGCGTGCAGACCTTCGACGATTGCGCGCGCGCGCTCGGCGGCAGCGCGTTCCGCAACGTCGGCTTCGAGCTCGCTCCGCCGTGCGGCCCGAGCGGGCCGCTGCAGCGCCGCCTCGAACGCTTTCCGTTCGTGCCGGCCGACGTGGCGATGCTCGATGCGAACTGCGAGGAAACCATCATGATCCAGAGCCACGGGCTCGCCAAGCGGCTGCGCGCGACCGGGCTCGAGCAGGTCGTAATCGGCGTGTCGGGCGGGCTCGACTCCACCTATGCGCTGCTGGTCTGCGCCCTGACCATGGACCGGCTCGGCCTGGACCGCCGCAACATCCTCGCCTACACGCTGCCCGGCTACGCCACCAGCCGGCACACGCTCGACAATGCCTGGGCGCTGATGCACGCGCTCGGCGTGAGCGCGCGCGAGATCGACATCAAGCCGGTATCGGACCGCACGCTGGCAGACATCGGCCATCCGGCCGCACAGGGCGAGGCGCGCTACGACGTGACCTACGAGAACGTCCAGGCCGGCGCCCGCAGCGCCTACCTGTTTCGGCTCGCGAACGCGAATCGCGCCATCGTGATAGGCACTGGCGACCTGTCCGAGCTGGCGCTCGGCTGGTGCACCTATGGCGTCGGCGATCAGATGTCGCATTACAACGTGAACGGCTCCGTGCCGAAGACGCTGATCCAGCACATGGTGCGCTGGCTGGCGGACCGGCGGCGCTTCGGCGCCGATACTGCGGGTATCCTGCGGCGTATCGTCGAGACCGAGATCTCGCCGGAGCTCGTGCCAGGCAACACGAGCCAACCGAGCCAGTCGACCGAGCAGGCGATTGGCCCCTACGCGTTGCAGGATTTCAACCTCTACTACGTGACGCGCTATGGCTTCGGCCCCGCGAAGATCGCGTTCCTCGCATGGCATGCTTGGCACGACGCCGAGGCCGGCGACTGGCCGCCGCTGATGGACGTGCGTCCCGCCTACGATCTGGCCGCCATCAAACGCTGGCTCGGCGTGTTCGTGAAGCGTTTCTTCGAGGGCAGCCAGTTCAAGCGCTCCGCGCTGCCCAACGGCCCGAAGGTGGCCACCGGCAGCTCGCTGTCGCCGCGCGGCGACTGGCGCGCGCCGAGCGACTCGGTGGCGCGCGCGTGGCTCGACGAACTGACGCGCGCGGTGCCCG
>NZ_BAAILN010000089.1:0-1713 GCF_054589155.1 Burkholderia sp. 3C | reverse complement strand
TCACGCCGAGCGGCACCACCATGATCACCGAGAACGGGATCGACCAGCTTTCGTACAGCGCCGCCAGACACAGGAACACCACCAGGATCGAGATCGCGTAAAGGATCGGCGCCTGCGAACCCGATTGCAGTTCCTGGAACGACAGCCCCGTCCACGAGTAGCCGATACCGTTCGGCAGCTTGGTCGCGAGGTTCGACATCGCCGTCATTGCCTGGCCGGTACTCTTGCCCGCCGACGCCTGACCCTGGATTTCCATCGACGAAATCCCGTTGTAGCGCTCGAGCTTCGGCGAACCGTAGGTCCAGTGACCGGAGGCGAACGCACCGAACGGCACCATCCCGCCCGAGCCGTTGCGCACGTACCAGATGTTCAGATCTTCCGGCGTGGCGCGGAACGGCGCGTCGGCCATCACGTACACCTTCTTGATACGACCATCCGTATCGAGGAAGTTGTTGACGTATTGCGACGCCCACGCGATCGAGAAGGTCTGGTCGATCGAAGCCGCCGTCACGCCGAGCGCGTTGGCTTTCTCGCGATCGATATCGATCTTGTACTGCGGCGTGTCGTTCAGGCCGTTCGGGCGCACGCCCTGCAGCGTCGGATCCTTGGCGGCCATGCCGAGCAACTGGTTCCGTGCCGCCATCAACGCGTCGTGGCCGAGGCCCGCGTTGTCGGTCAGCTCGAAGTCGAAGCCGGCTGCCGTGCCCAGTTCGGGAATCGACGGCGGGTTGAACGGAATGACGATCGCGTCCTTGTAGCCGCTGTAGCGCGCGAACATCCGCCCGATCAGCGCCTGCACCTTCTGGTTCGAGCTCTGACGCGCCGAATAATCCTTCAGCTTGACGAACACGAGACCGGAGTTCTGGCCGCGGCCGGCGAAGCTGAAGCCGTTCACGGTGAACGCCGATTCGACGATGTCCTTCTCGTCGTTGAGCACGTAATCGGAAATGTTCTTCAGCGTGCGCGCCGTGGTTTCCTGGGTGGAACCCGACGGCGTTTGCACGATCACGAACATCAGGCCCTGATCTTCATCGGGCAGGAACGACTTCGGCAGGCGCACGAACAGGAAGCCCACGCCGATGATCACCGCCAGATAGATGATCAGCCAGCGGCCCGAGCGCTTGATCACGTGGTGCACGCCCTTGTGGTACTTGTCGCGGCTGTTGTTGAAGTTGCGGTTGAACCAGCCGAAGAAGCCCTTCTTCTCTTCGTGATGGCCCTGCGGAATCGGCTTGAGCAGCGTCGCGCACAAGGCCGGCGTCAGGATCAACGCCACCAGCACCGACAGCACCATCGCCGACACGATCGTCAGCGAGAACTGACGATAGATCGCGCCGACCGAGCCGCCCGAGAATGCCACCGGCACGAACACGGCCGACAGCACCAGCGCCACGCCCACCAGCGCGCCGGTGATCTGGCCCATCGCCTTCTTGGTGGCCTCCTTCGGCGAGAGCCCCTCCTCCGACATCACGCGCTCGACGTTCTCCACCACCACGATCGCATCGTCCACCAGCAAGCCGATCGCGAGCACCAGGCCGAACATCGACAGCGTGTTGATCGAGAAGCCCACCGCCGACATGATCGCGAACGTGCCGAGCAGCACCACCGGCACGGCGATCGTCGGGATGATCGTGGCCCGCAGGTTCTGCAGGAACAGATACATCACGAGGAACACCAGCACGATGCCTTCCAGCAGCGTCTTGACCACTTCCT
>NZ_BAAILN010000088.1:0-386 GCF_054589155.1 Burkholderia sp. 3C | reverse complement strand
GGCGGCCCGCTGATGCACGTGATCGCGGCGAAGGCGGTGGCGTTCAAGGAAGCCGGTTCGGCGGAATTCAAGACGTATCAGCAGCAAGTGGTGGACAACGCGCGCGTGCTGGCGGAAACGCTGGTCAAGCGTGGCCTGCGGATCGTGTCGGGCCGCACGGAAAGCCATGTGATGCTGGTGGATCTGCAAGCGAAGAAGATCACGGGCAAGGCGGCGGAAGCGGCGCTGGGCCTGGCGCACATCACGGTGAACAAGAACGCGATTCCGAATGACCCGGAAAAGCCGTTCGTGACCTCGGGCGTTCGCCTGGGCTCGCCGGCGATGACGACGCGCGGCTTCGGCACGAAGGAAGCCGAGATCGTCGGCAACCTGATCGCCGACGTGCT
>NZ_BAAILN010000087.1:45505-114547 GCF_054589155.1 Burkholderia sp. 3C | reverse complement strand
CGCAGCGGGCCAACGGCAAAGGGCTGGTATTTGCGCTGTTCGATCCGATCGGCATCACGGCGACATTGAACGGCATTCGGAACCGAAAAGCCGGCGAGCTGGCCCACTATCAAAAACAGCATGTGCGCGAACGCTTTGTGGGCGACACGATTTTGGGTTTGAAAAAATCGTTCGAGGATCAAGGCGACGCGGCATTGTGGACCGAAAAATTCGGCAGCCGCTACGACGCCGCGAAGCTCAATAGCGATCTGATCGCACAAAAGAACGTCACGAACGGCTATGACGCGAAGCTTAACGTGTTGGCCGACGACGTGGCGAAGTGGAATGGGGCTTACCGGGAAGATCTGCGCTGGAAAGACTTCGACGAGAAAAACGACGCCTCGATGTGCGACATGCAGGACGCGTTTGCGCAGTGTGTGCTGGGCGTGGGCAAAACAAAAGCGGAGTGCGACCTGTGGGACACATGGTTGATGGCCGAGCCCAGCGATCCGCTGGCGCCGCTATGGAAGTCTCTTGCAGGTTCCGCACCGGGCTTGTTGACCACCGTGCTGGGTTCGGGGCTGCCCGACATTGGGCGGATGGACAAGATCACCGACACGCTCAAAGGGGCCATCGACGTCAATCAGGATGCGGCCAATCTTGCAGCGAAGATGAAGGAAATGCAAAGCAGGTTCGCGCAAGCGCACGCGAAGTTTGCCTCGTGGCGGGCGAATCGGGCGCTTGGCGAGTCGCAAGGCCTGATCGGGATGGCTGCGGGTGCGCAATTGATGCGCTTTGCGAAGGTACATCCGGCCGAGTTCGAAAAGGTCGGCTATTACCTGATGATGATCATGACCTCGACGACGACGATTGCGTTCGATAGCCAGACGTTGATCGTGAATAGCGTGAACGATTTGGTGATGAAGATGTATCGCGCGGTGCGCCCGCCGACAGACGCAGCGTTGAAGGTGGTGAAGGTAGCCGGGCAGGCTAGCAAGCGGACCTTTGTGGCCAGTGCGGAAGGGGCGGTTCAGGTGATCGAGACGCAGGTGATCGAGCGAAGGATGGCTTTGGGCATGTGGTTGCCGGCCGAGGCGGTGGAGAGTGAGGCGGTCAAGGTGGTGCCGAAGGCGATGCCGTTGCTGGCGGAGGCGCAGAAGGTCAACCCGTTCGGGAAGGTGCTGGAGCTGACGAGATCGAGGTTGTCGTGGGTTGGGTTTGTGTTGGCGTGCCTGAATATGACGAGCGTGAGCATGACGCTGGCGAACACGACGGCGAGTGATTCGCTCGATGCACGGAATAGCGTGTGGGCGGGGTTTACGTCGGGTTCGTTGCTGCTGCTGGGGGCTTCGTTTGAATTGTCTGTGAAGGCAATAGAAAAAGGTTTTATCAATCGCTTCCTCTGGATGAATGCAAAGCAGGTGACGCTTGCGGGCGGACTGTTGGGAGCGTTGTCGACTGCAGCCGAAGGGGTGCAGATGTTTTATAAATTCCGAGATCGGCAGTCGGTGGGAAATACGGAGGCTGCAAATGCTTATAGCATCTCCGCTGCCTCTTTTATGGTCGCGTCAATTGCCACTCTTGGCGGTACATTGGCCGCGGGCTATGCAGCAGGCGTATTTACCGGAGCGTTGTCCTTTCTCGCGCCAGCAGGTGCCGCTGCAGCCGTGGTCCCGGTCGGCGGCTGGATTATTGCAGGCATGATTTTGATCGGGGCAGGCTGCTATTTCGCGTATCAGGCGGCCGTTGGGACCAGCATGCCGCTGCAGGACTGGGTCGCCCAAAGCCACTACGGAACCGCACCGAGTCGATACTTGGATCCCGCGAAGGAAATGAATGGATTACGCGATGCGTTGTATGCGTACAGCCTGGAAATTGACTGGGTGGCCGCGACATTCGTGTTGGGGCAGGTGGGGCCAAACGGTTTCGATACGGTGCGTTTTACGCTGACCTTGCCCGGGGCGAGTACGTCGAGCGTGATTCGTTGCGCAATTTCGATCAAATCACATTCAGGTAGTCAGACGATCTTCAACGAAGAAGTTCATCCTGCCGCAGCGTTTAAAGGTGGTTTGATGGATCCGCATATGCCGGAAATGAAGGCGATGCCGAGTGGACCGAAGAAGCCGATGACGTATTACTGGGACGAAGTGCCTCGATTGAGCAAGGCAGCGTCGGGAAGTTACCAATATAGCGGCGTGCTGCGCGTAGATCCTTGGCGATACTCCAGCGCGTCGATTGATCTGCAATACCGCCCTGATCCGGCGGATCCTCAGTTTGTGATTCCGAGTTCGGGTAATCCGGTGGCGATAACACGTAATGCGATGGCAGATCTATCTCTGATGTCAATCGTGATGTGAGGGTGAGTTATGGTAGCTAAAAAAAACGGAAAATGGGCTAATCGGATGCGCAAGATGAGTGCGTATGGCCCACTTGATCGCGCGTTACGGCGATGGCGTTTTCTGGGGGCGGTGCGCTTGAGCACCGGCATGAAGCCCAATGGCGATGCGATGGTGTATCGGATGAACGAGACCACGCTGGAGATCGGGCAGGGTGTCAATGCATTGAAGGGAATGGTTGGCTTCGCAGGATTGTGTGGCGTGGCTATCGTGATATTGAGTATTTGCATGATTTCTATATTTATTTATGACTCTATTGAATTGGGATTTTTGGGGTGGATATTTTATATGGCAGGATTAATATTTTCATCTTTTATGGGAATTTGGTTTTTATCTATCTTCATAACAGATTTTTTCGGCTACACCGACGCCTTACTCCGTTTTGATCGCGTGCGCCGCAAAGTCTGGATGTTTGTCGGCACGCGCGAACCCATCGAGCTGGATTGGGACCACGTGAAGCCGGTTTCACAAGGCGTCACGCCCGCCGGCAACATCAATACATTTCAGGCCGTGTTGCTGGTCGATCTCGACGCCGACGGCGACGTGAAATTCGAAGGCCGCTTCCCGCGTATCGCAAGCCTCGGGCAGACGGCGTTGAACGAGCAAGAGGCGATCGGCCAGTACGAATACGTGCGCCAGTTCATGGAAAACGGACCGCACGGTTTGCCGCCATGCAAAATGTACCTGGAACACCGCAGCAATTTTCGGACGATGGTGGGATTCGGCACGCTGGACCAGATCCGTGCTTATCCGGCGAGCGATGAAGACAATCATCTCAAGAAGATTGTGTTGGCGACGTTGTTCTGGACCGTGATGAGCTGCGCGTTTCTACCGTTCTCGATGTCAACGTGGCTGGCGTACCGCCTCAATCGTGTGCCCAAATGGCCAGCCCGAATCGAAGCCTATGCGGCAGAAGGCGGCCCGCTGCATCCGCCCGAGGGTGCGCAGTCGCTGAATCGATCGATTATCTGGCGAGAGGTGCCGTTTATCGTGCTGTGGCTCGGCACCGCGTTCAGTGTGTATGGGTGGGTTGCCTCCCATTTCATTGGATGAGCTCGGCACACACTTCGATTTTTATTCGTTTTCGTTTGATCGAATCGATCGCGACATAACCCTGTTCTCGGTATTTTTATGCCCTGGCCCATTCCGACCATACATTCGTACCCGAAACCCTCGCCGTTGAGCTGGCCGAGGTGGTTGGGCGCGTTCGTATTGGTGATGGCCGCTGGCGCATCGCTGATGTTGTTCCTTTGGCCGCCTGCAAAATCGACGCATACCACCGAATTCTGGATATGGCTTCTGGGCGCTCCGCTTACCGCGTATCTGGGTTTGTTGGGCAGCCGCCGCTGGCATTACGAGCGCACGACGATCAGACACGACGTGTGGGAAGAAAAACGTGCATCGCTTGATCGCGATTGGATCGAGTGGGGCCGGCTCCATGTTGGCGTGGTGCACGCAAGTTGCTTTCTTCCCGCCACGCATTCGATCGACGAGTGGATTGCCGATGAGCCCAAACTCCCGATCAACCTGAATCGAGCCGTGTCGATGGGGTGGTTTTTTGCAAGCTCGTCGGAGCAATGGTTGACGCATTTGTTGTCGCTGGTCGTCGAGCGTTTTGCCGAAACGATTGAAGCAAACATCCAGGAACTCGAAGTTGCCATCGTGCTGGATGCCGCTATGGTCGTGGCGTTGGAGGCCGCGCAGTTCGATTGCCAGTCGACATTGGGAGGGCTCTTGCGCAAGCGCGGCATCGACTTGACGGTGCTGGTTGTCAGGATTCACCGCGAGGCGGGTGTGGAAATGATCGATGGCTGGATTGATCGGCCATCTGCAATTCCGGTTTTATTGATCGCTGGGCAACGGGCGGCGGATCCGGCCAGCTTTAGCGAAGCAGGCGTGGCAATCCTGCTCGCAATGCCGGCGGAAAAAAGGTTGACGCCAACCGAAGTGCTGATCCGGCGGCCATTGCTGACGGACGCCCATGCACTCGGCAACGATTTTGCGGAGCTGATGCGCGTGCAAGGCAACCCCAGTGCGAATCTCGATATCTGGCATGCCGGGCTCGACCAGGAAATGCAGGGAACGATTCTCAAGGCGGCGAGTGTGGCGAGAAATGGGCGTGCCGTTTCGCGTGTGCAGTTTCAGGAGCACATGATCGATTCGGCATTGGGCACGTCCGGCCCTCAGAGTATCTGGATCGCCTTGGCGCTGGCTTTGCAGGCGGCTTCGCGTCGACAGCAGCCGCAGCTTGTCGCATCAACCCATGGCGCATCGTCGATTGCGCTTGTCATGGCAACATCGGAAATCGAAGACTGAAGTGAAACATCAAATTCGTTGGGGATGGCTGGCCGCAGTCATGGCGGCCTGTCTGGCAGTGGCCGGGGGCGTGGCTTCGACCGTCGATCATGCCGCTATCGCTGCCTGGTTTAACGCACACTGGATCGGCGCACTCATTGTTGTGGCGGCTGCTGCCATGCTCGCGATTCTGTTTCGGCCAACCCGCGCCGCGGAAGAGCGCCGCGCTGACGCCTTGATCGATAAGGCGAAGCTCAAACCAGACGCCATGGGCCATGCCGACGCGGCGGCAAACGACATCTTGCGTAACCTGCAGCGTTTGCGCGAAAGCCTGCGTGCCAGAAACGGATTGCGGTGGCGCTATCGTCAGCCGTGGCTGTTGGTGATTGGCCCCGAAAGTGCGGCTGTACCTTTATTTCCCAACTTCAAATCGTCGGAATGGGACATCGTTGGCGAGACCGTCATCCTTTGGCACAAGCCCTTTCCCGACGGCCAGCTGAACGCGGCCTGGCTAAAAAAACTGGCCAAGATGCGGCGTGGCCGCCCTGTCGACGCGGTGCTTTATCTCGTCGATGATGCGACCGAGGCCAATCGGCTGGGTGTTGCGACCGCCAATATGCAACTGGCTCGCATTGCCGAGCTTTTGCATTGGTCCGCGCCGACCTATGTGATCAGCGTCCTCGATGTTGCGCACGGCACCCATGCGGTGGCTGGAAAAATTGGCTGCGAGCTGCCGTCACGCGCCGACGCAGATGCAATCGCGCACCAGCTCGAAACCCTGCACGCCACGGTATCGGATCAGGGAACTCGGCATTTGGCTCGTGATATCAACGATCTCCATCAGGCAACAATCGCACAGTCCATCGAGAGCGAAAGCAAGTCGCTGGCACAACTCGTTGCCGAGATCATGAGCGGGCCGCGCGCAGGCGTTTCTGTTCGCGGGATTTTCTTTGTATCGCCGCGAGTGGCCGCCAATCAAGTCGACCTTGCCGACGGTGCCCGGGAAAATGAGCCGCTCTGGCGCCATATCGGCGAGTGCGCGAAATCGGTATATGGTCGGCGCGTTGGCTTGCACCCGGTGACGGTATTCAGTGTCGCGGCGCTGGGTGCACTCGGTATCTGGTGCGCGGGCTTGCTGGTGTCGGGTATCTCGAACGCCCATCAGCTCGCATTGACCAGGCAGGCGCTGACGGAATTCAAACGAGCACCCGATACGGCCATTCGGTTGCGCAGCCTGCTCGCGTTGCAGCAGCGTATCGAGTTTTACGAATATCGGGTGCAGCACCGTACTCCGCTTTTCTCCCGCTTCGGCCTGAACCACGACCAGGACATGCTCGATGCACTCTGGAAGCCCTACGCACGCGAAGTCCGTTCGCAGCTCATCGCATCGGTGCAGCAGGATATCGAGGCGCAACTGGTCGATCTGATCCAGATGCCGACGACCGAGCTCGACGACCAGACCAACCGCCTGACGCTCGACGGTCATGCCGCACTGAAAACCTACCTGATGATGGCGGAACCCGCGCGAGTCGATGTGGCGTTCATGACGCCGCAGCTCGTGCGTCACTGGAATGGCGGAAAAGGGCTGCTACCCGGTGAAAAGCTCGATCTGTCGCAACGCCTGCTGTCGTTCTACGCGCAGCACTTGAGTGCCCATCCCGACTGGCGCATCGCGCCACGGGAAGCGCTGATCGGCGGCGCGCGTCAGGCGCTGCTGGCCGTGATCGGCGTGAAGAATTCCGAGGACACGATCTATCAAGGCATGCTCGATGCCGTCGGGCGCAAATATTCCGACCAGACGCTGGCATCGCTCACGCCAGGCACCGATACGCGGGGCTTGCTGCGGACCACGGCGAGTGTGCCCGGCATCTATACGCGCCAGGCGTGGGACGGCACGATCGAGGCCGCGATCGATGCGGCGGCCAAGAGCAACGGGGTGAGTGCCGATTGGGTGATTGGTGCGGCGGTTACCGCGAACGCACCGTCGAATGCGTCACCCGACGCACTACGTGCGGCACTGCGGGCGCGTTACTTTGCCGATTACGCAGAGCATTGGCAGACGTTCATGAACAGCATCGCGAGCGAACCCGCGACAAGCTTGCCGGCCGCCATCGCGCAGTTGAAGCTGATTGCCGATGCACGTCAGTCACCCGTCATCGCGCTGATGAAATCGCTCGAATACCAGGGGGGCGCGGGTGCGGTTCGGACTTCGCTGTCCGATACGCTGGTGAACAAGGCACAAAATCTAATCGGCAAGAAAGACGACACCGCGCTAGCAGCGGCCCCCGATCCGGCGGGGCCGCTGGGCGCATCGTTCGGTCCGGTTTTGCGGCTGGTGGCACAGGGCAATGCCGCGTCGGGGGCGAGCAGCGATCTGAGCCTGCAGCGTTTTATCGAGCGCGTAACCTCGCTGCGCCTGAGGCTGCAACAGATCGCAGACAGTTCCGATGCCAATAGCGAGGCGCAGCAGGTCGCTCAAGCGCTGTTTCAGGGCAAGAATTCGGAGCTGGCCGATACGCTGGGTTATGCGCAGTTGGTGGCCGCGAGCCTGGGCGAGCAGTGGGCCGGGATGGGGCAGGCGTTGTTCGTGAAGCCGGTCGTGCAGGCCACGCAGACAGTCCTCGAACCTGCGCAAGCCAGCCTGAACGACGCATGGCGTCAAACCATCGTCGCGACCTGGAACCGCTCGTTCGCGGGCCGCTATCCGTTCGCGAACACCGCCAACGATGTGTCGTTGCCCGAATTGTCGCGTTTCCTGCGGCCGCAAGGCGGGCTGATCGGCGCGTTCCTCTCGACGCAACTGGCGGGCGTACTGACGCTGCAAGGCGATCAATGGGTGCCGGCATCGGGCGGCAACGGGGCGGGCAACGCGGCCCGCACGGTCGATCCGGCGTTTCTCGATGCGATCAACCTGCTGCAACGGATCGCCGCGCACCTGCTCGCACAGGGCGAGCCGCAGTACACGTTCGAATTGAAGCCGGTGCCCGCGCCCGGCGTTACCGATACGCGCCTGACGGTCGACGGGCAGACACTGCACTATTACAACCAGCAGGAAGCGTGGCAGACGCTGACCTGGCCATCGAGCGAGCCGCAGAAAGCCGGCACGCGCCTCGAATGGCAAACCGAGCAGTCCGGCACGAACCTGAACCTCGAATTCGGTGGGCGCTGGGCATGGGTGCGGATGCTGGAGCGTGCGCGTGTGATGCCGGTGGATAGCGCGACCTACCAATTGACCTGGCAAGCGACGCCCCGCGCGTCGGATGCGAAGTCGGCTGCCGAAGACCACAAAGCCGATCAGCCGGATGACCCGGACACCCTGACCGCACAAGGGCCGCTCGTCGTTGCGCCGGCGTCGCTCACGCACCCGCTGACCTACTTGATTCGGACCGATGTGGGTAAGGGGCCGCTGGCGTTGTTGGCGCTGCGCAATTTCGTGTTGCCGACGCGCATTTTCATGGGGCGCGGCACACCGTCTCGCGCGAGCGGCAACGCTGCCATGCCGCCGCCATTGCCGCCCGCCGCACGGGCGGCTGCGCGCCGGGCAGCCGTTGCCATTCCGAGCGGCCCGGCGCCGCAATGACAAGACAGGACAGACGATGACGAACGCGATCAAGGACAACGAGGTCCTGCGCTATTACGAGGCGGAGATGCGCTATCTGCGCGAAGCCGGCCAGGAGTTCGCCCATGCATTTCCGGACCGGGCGCGCGAGTTGGGCCTGGATCGCCGCGGTGATCGCGATCCGCACGTCGAGCGCCTGCTTGAAGGTTTCGCATTCCTGATGGGACGTTTGCGTCATAAGCTCGACGATGAGCTGCCCGAATTGACCGAAGGGCTCGTCAGCATGCTGTGGCCGCACTATCTGCGGATGATCCCGTCGCTGTCGATTCTTGAGCTCAAGCCGGACATGGGCGCGTTGCAAAAGCACGAGCGGCTCGACGCCGGGCTCGAAGCGACGTCCGGGCCGGTCGCCACGGGCGGCGCCGACGGCTCGGCCACCCACATCGAATGCGTGTATCGCACGACGCAGCCGGTTGATCTGTATCCGTTGTCGCTGACCGAAGCCGGTGCCCGGGCACGTGAGGATGGCCGCTCGGTGATCCGCTTGCGTTTCGCGATTCAGCCGCAGGCCCAGCGCGAGCAACTCCAGGTGCCGCGTGTGCGCCTGTATCTCGATGCCGATCGGCCCGTCGCACTGGCGTTGCACGCGGCACTGACCGCGAAACCGCTGGCGTTGCAGGTGCGCGTGCCGGGATATCCGGCGGAGCGCCCCGGTGCACCGCTGGAAATGAGGCGCCTACGTCTGGAGGCCGCGGGGTTCGCGGCGAACGAGCGGTTGTGGCCCAAGGCCGACAACGCGTTCGGCGGCTACCAGTTGCTGCTCGAGTATTTCACGTTCCCCGAGAAGTTCATGTTTGTTGATCTGCTCGGACTCGACCTGCGGGCGATTCCGGCGGCTGCGCCGTATTTCGATGCCGAGGTGGTGCTGGAAAAACCTTGGGCGGACGATATGCGATTCGACGCCGACAACATCCGCTTGTACTGCACCCCGATCATCAACCTGTTTCCGATCGAAGCCGATCCGGTCAAGGTCACGCAGTTCGAGACCGAATATCGAGTGCGCGCACGCGATCAATATGGTCCGCAAGTGGATATCTACTCGGTCGATGCGGTGCAGGGGATCGAGCGCGGCCGTCGTTTCGAATACACGCCGTTTGCGGCCTTCCGTCATCGCGGTGGAATGCTGCGGCATCAGATGCCCGAGCGGTATTTCCACACCCACATGCGTCGTGCGCCATCCGGGCGCTTCCATACGCAGTTGGTGCTGGGCGGCCATGCGTGGGACAGCGCAAGCGCAATGCCGCAGGAAACGCTGTCGCTGCGCGTGACGGGCACCCATGGCATGTTGCCTCGCAAGGCGCTGCGCGACGCCAGTATCACGCGGATGCGCGCGGGGTTCACGAATATCCTGTCGGTGCGCAACCTGACCCCGCCCACGGCGCCGGTCTACCCGCCGACCGGGGACCGTTTCCAGTGGCGGGTGCTATCGCATCTCGCTCCCAATTACCTGTCGCTGCTCGATGCCGAAATTCTGCGTGGCTCACTTGCGCTGTACGACTGGACCGATGGCGAACTGAATCGTCGGCGCATCGAGGCGATCATCGATGTGCGTCATCGCCCGCTGCAAAAGCTGGTGAAGGGCGGCTTGATGCGCGGCGTCGAGATCGTCGTGACGGTCGACAGCGGGCGCTTTGCCGGCACGGGTGACCTCGAACTCTTCGGTGCGATGCTCAACCGGTTTCTGGGCCTGTACGCGACGGTCAATCTCTATACGAAGTTCGTGATGGTGCAGCAGCCTACCGGCCAACGTGTGGAATGGCCGGATACCAAGGGCGAAGGAGCGCCGTTGTGAACACGCCGCAGCGGATGCCGACGGCGTTGCCGCCCGCCCAGTCGAATCGACCGTTGTTGCCGATGCTGCTCGATCAGGCCCGGCGCATGAATTTCTATCGCTTCTGCGCGTTACTCGAATTGGCCGAGCCGGAAGCCGCGCCGTTGGGTAGCACGGATTCCCCCGCCACAGACCCGGTGCGCTTTCGTTCCCGTGCGCATCTGGGTTTTCCGGCGCGCGAGATTGACTGCGTCGAATTCGACGATGATCGGCCTGATGCACCGCCCGTTGTGCGCACGACGTTTCTCGGGTTGTATGGCGTCGATGCGCGGATGCCCGCGTACTTCGTCGACGAGATCGCGAAGAATCGTGACGGCGCCGAGCCGTTGGCGGCGTTCCTGGATCTGTTTCATCACCGAATCACGACGCAGTTTTATCGCATCTGGCGCAAATATCGTTATCCCGCTGGTTTCAGGCACGACGGGTTCGATACGGCATCACGCGGGCTGTTGAGCTTGGCGGGGCTGGGGTTTCGTTCGTCCGATACACGCATGCCCAATGGCGGATTGCCGGCCGAAATCGACACGCGCACGCTGCTGTCGATGCTGGGTCTCGCCGTCGAGAAAACCCGTACCGCCGAGGGCTTGGCGAGCGTACTGCAACACGCGGTGCCGGACGCAACCATCGCGGTCGAGGAGTTCTATCCGGTGTGGCGCATGGTCGATGATGTCGAGCCGGCGGCGTTGGGCGAACAGTGTTTGCTTGGACGCGGTTTTTACGATCGCTCGAATACGCTGCGGATCGTGATCGTGCCACGCACCCGTGAAACCGTTGCCGCATTGATACCCGGAAGGCCGGCATATCGCCGGATCATGGCCTTGCTGCGCTTCTATCTGGGCTACGAGAGCGAGGCGTTGCTGGAGATGCTGGTGGCGCCGGAATTGATGCCGGCACCGTTGCTGGCCGCCGGGCAGGCAAACCTGGGGCTGACCACGCAACTGGCCGCCCCCGCCACGACCGGCAACCGGCAACCGACGCGCGTTCAGCTCGGAGGTTGGGACGGTGCGACGGAACGCGATTGAATCCCACCCGGCATTCGGCAGGATGTCAAACATGGAACACGAACATGCAGCACGAGCATAATTTGACGACCCCGATCCAGCGCAATCTGCTGCTGGCCGGCGCGATCTTGGCGCTTGTTGCCACTGCGGGTTGCGGGATGGGGCAGGCCGTGGCGAACAATACGGTGGAGGCGGCCAAATGGGTATTTACGACGCGGGTGAGGACGATGAATATCGATCTCGTCGCGCGCTCCGCACTCAATACCAGCGACACGGGCCAGCCGTTATCGACCGTGGTTCGGCTGTATCAGTTGAAGGATGCGCGAGCGTTCAACCAGCTCGATTATGTGCAGTTGCAGACCAACGATCTGGCGGCACTCAAGGCGGATGTGCTCGCGACGAAAGACGTCGTGCTGCGGCCCGGCGCGAGCGTGAGCCTGAGCGAGCCGATGCACGAAGACGCGCAGGTGGTGGGGGTCGTCGCGTTCTTCCGTGAACCGGGCCATGGCGCGGTGTGGAAGTTGACGGTGCCGAAGCAGCAGTGGAAGAAAACCGATCCGATCAAAATCGAAGTGCGGGACAACATGCTGGCGTTGGCGGGCGCCGATCAGGCACCTGTCACACGCGCCTCGCCAAAACAAAGTCTGCCGGTCACGCGGGAGAGGTCGCCGGTCGCGGGGAAACAGGCTGGTGTGGACGGGGAGGGGTGACCCTCATGCCGCGGCGAAAACGGCAGACGGCGCGGCAGGGGTAGAGGCCAGGGCCGAAGCCCCAGCCCGTCCGCTCGATGGATTCATTCCGCGACAGTTGATTCGGAATGTTCCATCGAAAACCGGTGATCGCCATCGATGGCGCTTTAATTAAAACGATTACTCCACCGTCACCGATTTCGCCAGATTCCGCGGCTTGTCCACATCCGTCCCACGCGCACAGGCCGTGTGATACGCCAGCAACTGCAACGGCACCACGTGCAGGATCGGCGACAGCGGCCCGTAATGCTCAGGCATCCGAATCACATGCAGCCCTTCGTCGTTGACGATATGCGTATCGGCATCGGCGAACACATACAGCTCGCCGCCGCGCGCGCGCACTTCCTGCATGTTCGACTTCAGCTTTTCCAGCAGCGTGTCGTTCGGCGCGACCGTCACCACCGGCATCGCTTCGGTCACGAGCGCCAGCGGCCCGTGCTTCAGTTCGCCGGCCGGGTAGGCCTCGGCGTGGATGTACGAGATTTCCTTGAGCTTCAGCGCGCCTTCGAGCGCGATCGGGTAATGCAGCCCGCGGCCGAGGAACAGCGCGTTTTCCTTGCGCGAGAACTCTTCGGACCACGCAATGATTTGCGGCTCCAGCGCCAGCACGCTGTTCAGCGCGGCCGGCAGGTGGCGCAACTGGCGGATGTAGTCGGCTTCGCGCGTCGCATCCACATGGCCGCGCAGTTTGCCGAGCGTCGCGGCCAGCAGGAACAGCGCCACCAGTTGCGTGGTGAACGCCTTGGTGGAAGCCACGCCGATTTCGGTGCCGGCGCGCGTCAGGAATTGCAGCTCGGTCAGGCGCACCATCGCGCTGGTCGCCACGTTGCACACGGCCAGCGTGTGCTTGTGGCCGAGCGATTGCGCATGCTTGAGCGCAGCCAGCGTGTCGGCGGTCTCGCCCGATTGCGAGATCACGACGATCAGTTGGCGCGGGTTCGGCACGGAATCGCGGTAGCGGTACTCGCTGGCGATCTCGACTTGCGTGGGGATCTTCGCGATCGATTCGAGCCAGTACTTGGCGGTCATGCCCGAATAGGAGCTGGTGCCGCAAGCGAGGATCAGCAGGCTGTCGATCTCGGCGAACGCGGCGGCTGCGCTGTCGCCGAACAGCGACGGGTCGAACGCTTCGATCGGCGGGATCGTGTCGGCGATCGCGCGCGGCTGCTCGAAGATTTCCTTCTGCATGAAGTGGCGATACGGGCCAAGCTCGACGGCGCCACCGTAGGCGCTGACCACGCGCACTTCGCGCTCGGCGCGCGCGCCGGCGCGGTCGACGATCTTCACGCCCGTGAGCGACAGTTCGCACACGTCGCCTTCTTCCAGGAACGTGTAGCGGTCGGTGCTGCCGGCCAGTGCGAGCGCGTCGGAGGCGAGGAAGTTCTCGCCGTCGCCGAAGCCCACCACCAGCGGTGAACCCTGGCGGGCGCCGACCACGGTGTGGGGCTGATCCTTGTGGATCACGGCGATCGCGTAGGCGCCGTGCAGTTGCGCGACGGTCTCGCGCACCGCGGCGAACAGGTCGCCGCGATACAGGCTGTGCACGAGATGGGCGATGACTTCGGTGTCGGTTTGCGAGACGAACTCGTAGCCCTTGGCGCGCAGCCCTTCGCGCAGCGTTTCGTAGTTCTCGATGATGCCGTTGTGCACGATGGCGACGGCATCCGACGAGAAGATCGGGTGCGCGTTGTGCGTGACGGGCGCGCCATGCGTGGCCCAGCGCGTATGCGAGATGCCGGTGAAGCCTTCGAAGCCGGCGTCGCGCACCTGGGCGTCGAGATCCGCCACGCGCGCGGTGCTGCGTGCGCGCTTGGGCGCGCCGTTCTCGAGCACGGCCACGCCACACGAATCGTAGCCACGGTATTCCAGCCGGCGCAGACCTTCGATCAGCACCGGAACGATATTACGTTGCGCAACTGCGCCGACAATGCCGCACATGACGATCGATCCTCCAAATGATGAAGGCGCAGTTCAGGTGCGCCTTCGAAACGTTCAAAACCGGGTAAGCAACAAGGCTGCGGGCGCCTGCCTCAGCCCTTCTTCTTGGTGGGGCGCACGTAGCCGGATTTCTCCGTCTGCTTCTTGTCGTTGAGCACCAGTTGGCCCTCGCCGACATCCTTCCAGACGGTGGTGCCGGCCGCGATCGTGACGCCGCGGCCCACGCGCACCGGCGCGACGAGCTGGGTGTCGGAGCCGACGAACACGTCGTCCTCGATCACGGTGCGGAACTTGTTCGCGCCGTCGTAGTTGCAGGTGATCGTGCCGGCGCCGATGTTCACGCGCGCGCCGATGTCGGCATCACCGATGTAGGTCAGGTGGTTGGCCTTCGAGCCGTGGCCGAGCACGGCGTTCTTGATCTCGACGAAGTTGCCCACGTGCGACTCGTCGGCCAGCGACGCGCCGGGCCGCAGCCGCGCGTAGGGGCCGACCACGGCCTGCGCGCCGATCTGCGCGCCTTCGATGTGGGAGAACGCGTCGATGCGGGTGCCCGCGCCGACGGTGGCGTTGCGGATCACGCAGTTCGCGCCGATCGACACGCCATCAGCCAGCACGACCTTGCCTTCGAACACGCAGTTCACGTCGATCGAGACATCGCGGCCACAGTCGAGCGTGCCGCGGATATCGATGCGCGCCGGATCGGCCAGCGTCACGCCGTCGACCAGCAGCGCCTCGGCGCGATTGCGTTGGTGGATGCGTTCGAGTTCGGCGAGCTGCGCCTTGCTGTTGACGCCGAGCGTTTCCCATTCCTCGTCGGGCTGGGTGGTGATCACCTCGAAGCCGGCTTCGATGGCCTGCTCGACCACGTCGGTCAGGTAGTACTCGCCCTGCGCGTTGTTGTTGCCGAGCGCGCCGAGCCACATCGCGAGCTGCGCGGTGGGCGTGACGATGATGCCGGTGTTGATTTCGGCGATCTTGAGCTGCTCGGGCGAGGCATCCTTCTGCTCGACGATGCGCGTGACGTTGCCGGACGCGTCGCGCACTATCCGGCCATAGCCGGTGGGATCGTCGAGCGTGACGGTCAGGATGCCGTAGCGGGAGTCGGTGGCGGCGTCGGTCAGGCGCTTGAGCGTGCTGGCGCGCGTGAGCGGCACGTCGCCGTACAGCACCAGCGTGGGCACGGCCGGATCGAGCAGCGGCAGGGCCTGCCGGACCGCGTGGCCGGTGCCGAGCTGTTGTTCCTGCAGGGCGAATTGCACGTCGGGCGCATCGACCGCGGCCTTGACCGCGTCGGCGCCATGGCCGACCACCACCACCAGGCGCGACGGCGCGAGCGTGCGGGCGGTATCGATGACGTGGGAGAGGAGTGGCTTGCCAGCCAGGGGATGGAGCACCTTCGGGAGCGCCGAGCGCATCCGCTTACCGGTGCCTGCCGCCAAAATCACGATATTCATGGCGCCCGCATGTGGAGTGTTCAGAATCGAGAATTCTAGCATGCAGGTTGCCGCCGAACGGCGGCCGAATGGCCCCGATTTTGCCGCGAAACGCCCGCTGGGCGGGCCTTTCGCGACAATCGTGAACCATCGTTACAGATCGTCGAACTGGACGATCGAGATCGCTTGGGCGCCCCCGGCCGGCGCGGCGGCATCGGTGCCGCACGGGTCTTCGTCGAACGCGATGTCGCCGTCCGGGTCGGCCTGGCCGCTCGCGCGCAAACCGGCGAACGGATACAGGCTGGTATCCATCAGGTGCGACGGCACCACCTTGGCGAGCGAGTTGAACATGTTCTCGACGCGGCCCGGGAAGCGCTTGTCCCAGTCGCGGATCAGCGCCTTCATCTCGGCGCGCTTCAGGTTCGGCTGGCTGCCGCACAGGTTGCACGGGATGATCGGGAATTCGCGCAGCTCGGCGTACTTCTCGAGATCGGTTTCCTTCACGTAGGCAAGGGGACGGATCACGATGTTCTTGCCGTCGTCCGATTGCAGCTTGGGCGGCATGCCCTTGAGCTTGCCGCCGTAGAACATGTTCAGCAGCAAGGTCTGGACGATGTCGTCGCGGTGATGGCCGAGCGCGATCTTGGTCGCGCCCAGTTCGCCCGCCACGCGATACAGGATGCCGCGCCGCAGCCGCGAGCACAGCGAGCAGGTGGTCTTGCCCTCGGGCACCAGCCGCTTGACGATGCTGTAGGTGTCCTGGTTCTCGATGTGGAACGGCACGCCGACCTGCCGCAGATACTCGGGCAGGATGTGCTCGGGGAAGCCGGGCTGCTTCTGGTCGAGATTGACGGCCACGATCTCGAAATCGATCGGCGCGCGCTCGCGCAGGCTCATCAGCACGTCGAGCATGGCGTAGCTGTCCTTGCCGCCCGACAGGCAGACCATCACCTTGTCGCCGTGCTCGATCATGTTGTAATCGCCGATCGCCTGCCCGACCTGGCGCACGATGCGCTTGTGCAGCTTGTTGTTCTCGTAGGCGGCTTTCTGTTCGCGGCGGGTCAGCACGGGGCGGCCGGCTTCGGCGGCCTCGACGGCGTCGTGTTGTTCGGGGGTATGGGGCGCATTCATGCTCGCTCCTCGTCCTTGATGCGGAAGACTTCGACGCCCACTGCGTCGCAATCGGGGTAGGCGTCCGGTTTTTCGGTGGAGACGCGCACCGCGCGCACGGCATCGTGCGCGAGCAGGCGGGCGGCGATCGAATCGACCAGCGTTTCCTGCAAATGGATATGGCCGTCGGCGATGCAATGCGCGACGGCCTGCTTCATCAGATCGTAGTCGATCACTTCGCGCAGCTTGTCCTGCACCGGCGTGGTGAGCGACAGCGGCACGAACACGTCGATGTTGATCACGACGCGCTGCTCGCCGCGCTTCTCGTGCTCGAACGCACCGATCCGCATGGAAACCTCATGGTTGCGCAGGTAAAGCCTGCGGCAGTCGGCGAGCCTGGGGTGCAGGAGGGCGGAAAACATGGTCGTTCCAGTCAAAGGGGCGTGCGAACACGCGAAATCGGGGCGCCGGGCGAGCGCCTGTCAGGGTTGTCGGCCGTCGGGCGGGGCGAGATGCTCGCCGCCGTCCACCGTGAGCGTGGCGCCCGTCACGCCGGCCGCGCCGGCCAGGTAGCAGGCTGCCTCGGCCAGCTCGTCGGCGTGCGGCGCGCGCCCGCGCACCAGCGCCGCGACCCGCACCTTCGGCGCCAGCGCCAGCGCCTGGGCGACCGTCGCGCGGTGCAGCGCGGCTTGCGCCAGCGCATGCGAGAGCCGTTGCGGCGCGGGATGAACCAGCGCGTCGTCGAGCAGATGGATCAGCGCCGCGCGCAGCGTTTCGTCATCGCGCGCGGCCTCGGGCGTTGCCTCGGCCAGCGCGCGGCCCAGCACCACCGGCGCCGCCACCTGCCGCGCGTACGCGGCCAGCAGCGCGCCGTAACCGGCGCTGGCGGCGTCGTCGGCCGGGGCCGCCGCCGGATCGGGCGTGGCCTGGCAGACGATGCAGCCGGGCCGGCCCAGCGCATCGATGCAGGCCGGCACGAGCGACGCGGCGCCGCGTTCGTCCGACAGATCGGCCAGCAGCACCGCCGCGCGACGCCCGAGCGCCTCGACTTCGGCGGCGAGCCGCGCGGCGGCCGGGCGGGCCGCCTCGGCCTCCACGGCCAGCGCAACGTCCCAGCCCCGGCGCGCGAAGCCCAGCGCGAGCGCGCGGCCGATCTCGCCGGGGCCGCCCGGATGGGCGGCGCCCGTGATCAGCGCGACCCGTGCGCCACGCGCTGCGGGCGCGGATTGTGCTGCGCCGGCGGAGGTTGCGGCGGAATCGGTCATTTACAATGCCGGGATGAACCCGAAAGCTCACGAACCCGCTAGTTTACCCGTTCCCGGCCCCGACGCGCTCGCGCAGTCGGAAACGCTCGCCGCGTCGTTGCGCGCGGAGATCGCGGCCATCGGCGGGTGGATGCCGTTTTCCCGCTTCATGGATCGCGCGCTCTACGCGCCCGGCCTCGGCTATTACAGCGGCGGCGCGCGCAAGTTCGGCCGGCGCGGCGACGACGGCAGCGATTTCGTGACCGCTCCCGAACTCTCGCCGCTGTTCGCGTACACGCTCGCGCGCCCGGTGGCCGAAGCGCTGGCGGCCAGCGGCACGCAGCGCATCATGGAGTTCGGCGCCGGCACCGGCAAGCTCGCGGCGGGGCTGATCGCCGCGCTCGACGAAATGGGCACGCCGCCCGAGCGCTACGAGATCGTCGAGCTGTCGGGCGAGCTGCGCGAGCGCCAGCGCGACACCGTCGAGGCGCTGCTGCCCGAGGCGCTGGCGGCGCGGGTGGTCTGGCTCGATGCGCTGCCCGAGGCGTTCGAGGGCGTGGTGGTCGGCAACGAGGTGCTCGACGCGATGCCGGTGCGGCTGGTGGTGCGCGGCGAGGCGGGCTGGCAGGAACGCGGCGTGGCGGTGAACGCCGAGCGCGCGTTCGTGTTCGAGGATCGCCCGCTGCGCGACGCGGCCGATATCGCGCTGCTCGACCCGCTCGATCTGCCGGCCGGCTACCTGAGCGAAACCCACGCGGCGGCGCGCGCCTTCACGCGCACCGTCTGCACCATGCTTCGGCGCGGCGCGGCGTTCTTCATCGACTACGGTTTTCCGCTGCGCGAGTATTACCACCCGCAGCGCGGCGAGGGCACGCTGATGTGCCATTACCGCCACCGTGCGCACGGCGATCCGTTCGTCTGGCCGGGCCTGCAGGACATCACCGCGCACGTCGAGTTTTCTGGTATCCACGAAGCCGGCGTCGCGGCCGGCGCGGAATTGCTCGGCTATACGTCGCAAGGGCGGTTCCTGCTCAACGCGGGCATCACCGATGTGCTGGCCGAACTCGATCCGTCCGACGCGGCGCGCTTCCTGCCCGCCGCCAACGCCGTGCAGAAGCTGATCTCCGAATCGGAGATGGGCGAGCTGTTCAAGGTGATCGCGTTCGGGCGCGGCATCGACGGCCTGGAAGCGTTCGCACGCGGCGAACGCTCGCACGCACTGTAGGGGGCGCGATGTTCCGTTGGCTGCTGGTGTCGTTCGTGGCGGTGATGCTGCTGTCGCGCTCCTGGCCGTGGCTGTCGAAGCTCGGCGTGGGCAAGCTGCCGGGCGACGTGACGTTGCGGATCGGCTCGCGCAGCTATCCGTTCCCGTTCATGTCCACGCTGGTGCTGATGATGATTCTCTCGGTGATCGCCAAGCTCTGGTGACGCGGCGGCGCGCCGCTCGGGCGCGCCGCGAGCTCCTTTCGATCAATGCGACAACTCGCCGACGATGCGCCGGACCAGTGCCTCCGCGTCGTCGAGCGCCTCGCGCTCGCTCGCGCGGACGGTGTCCGTTTCGTATTCGGTGTTGTCGGGCAAGTCGCCGTCCGAGCGCGACAGGATCACGTAGCCGCGAAAGCGGTCCCCTTCCGCCGCGCGGGTATAGGCGTTCGCCGTATAGCCGCGGGCCGTCATGCGGATGCCGTTCATGAAGGTCTCCCGGAGAGTGGGAGCGTTCATCCTAGCATCGCGCGCGCGGTGGTGCAGAAGGCGATGTCGGTGCGTTGTCGAGGCGGCCGCCGCAAACCGAATGCCTTGCCTGGCGGGCGATTCGAGCGGATCGACGGAAGCGGAAGCTGGCAGCCGGAACGGCTTGAAGCAGGGCCGGAACGCGCGGTTCTCGCGCTACGCTCCGGCCCCTGGCGCGGGTGACTCAGGGCGCCAGCAGCGCGACGACCTCGTCGAGCGTCGGCGCGTGCGCGCCGGTGTGACGGCAGGCGGCCGCGCCCGAGGCCAGCGCGAACGCCAGGTGCTCGGCCCAGCCGCGCTGCGGCGCGTTCATCAGGCTGACGATCAGGCCGCCGATCGACGCATCGCCCGCGCCCACCGTGTCGGCCACTTCGACGCGCGGCGGCTGCGCCTCGAACACCGCCTCGCCCGCGTACAGCGTGGCCGTTTGCGCGCCGCGCGTGACCAGCACGGTGGCGGCCGGGTTCAGCGCGCGCAGGGTCGCGATCGCCTCGGCCTCGTCGCCGTCGAACAGGTGCCGCAGATCCTCGTCGGACACCTTCACGAGATCGGCCAGCTTCACCATTTTCTCGAGCGTCGGGCGGTAGCCGGCCGTCATCAGGTTGCGGTAGTTCGGATCGAAGCTGATCTTCACCCCCTGCTCGCGCAGGCGCGCGGCCAGCGCGATCAGCGTGCCGGCGAGCGGCTCGCGCACGAGGCTGATGCAGCCGAAGTGCGCCCATTGCAGCGGCGCTTCCCAGCCGGCCGGCAGCGCGGCCGGATCGAACGCCAGGTCGGCGCTGTTCTCGCCGATGAAGAAGTACGACGGCGGTTGCGTCTCATGAACGATCGCCAGCAGCGGCGGGCGCTCGACGCGCTGCAGGAAGCGCAGGTCGAGGCCGGCCGCCTCGCTCTCGCGCCACAGCACGTCGGAGAAGCAATCGCGCCCGAGCGCGCCCACCGCCGCGCTCGGCACGCCGAGCCGCGCCACCGCGCGCGCCACGTTCCAGCCGGCGCCGCCGGGCACCGAGGTCCATTGGGCTGCGCCGTGCCGGACCATGTCGGTCAGGATGTCGCCGGCCGACACGAAATGGGGAAACGAGGCGCCGCTCATAGTGCGATCTCCTTGCGATGCGGGATGGCGGCGCCGTTCGCGCCGGGCAATGCGTTGAGCACCTCGTAGCAGGCGCCCATGGTGTGATAGTCGGTCTTGCCGGCCGGGCTTTTCTCGTCGCTGTACTTGCGGTTGTCGCAGGTCAGGATGCGATACCAGGCGCCGTAGCGGTGATCGACGAAATGCTGCCAGCTATAGCGCCAGATCTCGTCGTAGCAATCCCAGAAGCGCTCGCTGCCGGTGCGCTCGCCGAGCAGCGCGGCGGCGGCGAAGGTCTCGGCCTGCACCCAGAAATACTTGTCGTGATCGCACACCGTGTAGTCGGGGCCGAAGCCGTACACCAGGCCGCCGTGCTCGCTGTCCCAGGCGTGCGCGAACGCGGCGTCGAACAGCTCGATCGCGCGCGGCAGCAGCCAGTCGAGCGGACGGTGCCGTTCGAGGATCAGCAGCAGCTTGGCCCATTCGGTCTGGTGGCCGGGCTGGAAGCCCCACGGCCGGAAGATGTTGGTGCTGTCTTCCTTGTTGTAATCCCAGTCGATCGACCAATCGGCGTGGTAGTGCTCCCACACCAGGCCCTGCGACAGCGCGGCCTGGCGCTGCGTGATGTGGGTCGCCACCAGCTCGGCACGATCGAGGTAGCGCACCTCGCCGGTGGCCTCGTAGGCGGCCAGCAGCGCCTCGGTGGTGTGCATGTTGGCGTTCTGGCCGCGATAGCCGGACACCTGCCAGTCGGGCGTGGCGTCGTCCTTGTAGAGGCCGCCGGGTGCATCCCAGAAGTGCTGTTCCATCAGATCGAAGGTGTGCGCGACCAGCGCGCGGCCTTCGTCGACACCGGCCATCACCGCATGCGCGGCGGCCAGCAGCACGAACGCGAGGCCGTAGCAGTGGCGGGTGCCGTCGCGCACCGCGACCTTGCGGCCGTCGCGCCATTCGAGCTCCCAGTCGTAGCCTTCGTTGACCGGGTCCCAATGCGCGTCGCGCAGGAAGCGCAGGCCGTGGCGCACGTAATCCTGGTGTTGCCGGCCGCCGAACTGGCGGTACGCCATCGCGTAGTTGAAGACGAAGCGGCAACTGCTGACGAGGTGGCGCGTGGTGCGGTCGTAGATCGTGCCGTCGTCGCGGAAGAAATGGAAGAAGCCGCCCGTCTCGTCGTACACGGTCGGGGCGTAGAAGCGCAGCGTGTGCTCCACGTGGGAAAGCAGGAAACCGGCGTCGCGGAAATTCGCGACGTGCGGCGCCGGCGTGTCCGGCGCGAGCGGCAAGGCGGGTGTCGTCATGAGGCGATGGCGGGAATGTCGGGGGTGTCCGTGGTGAAGAGGCGCCGCGTCAGAGCCGCGACGGAACTGCTCGCGCGTTCGATCAGCCGCACGGGCAGGCGAATTTCGGTGTGCTCGGGCGCATCGGCCAGCAGCAGCTCGACGCCGCGGCGGCCCAGCGCTTCCTTGTCGACGGCCAGCGTCGTGAGCGGCGGCGCGGCGTGGGCGGCGCCGAGGATGTCGTCGAAGCCGACGAACGCGATGTCCTCGGGCACCCGCAGCCCGCGCGCGAGGCACACGCGCATCGCGGCCAGCGCGGCGGCGTCGTTGAACGCGAACACGGCGTCGGGGCGCGGCGCGCTGCCGTCGAGGATGCGCTCCATGGCGCGTGCGGCGCCGGTGTCGGGGTCGAGCCCGGCGTCGATGGTGACTTCGAGCGCGGGATCGAACAGCAGGCCGGCCTCGAAGAACGCGCGGCGGAAGCCGAGCGCGCGCTGCGCGATGCTGTGGTGCGCGAGCGAGCCGCCAATGAACGCGATCCGCTGGCGGCCGGTGTCGAACAGGTGGCGCATCGCCTGCGAGGCGCCGGCGGCGTTGTCGATGTTGACCGAGCGCAGGCCCGGCGCCCACATGTCGATCAGCACGAGCGGACGGCCGGTGGCGGCCAGCGCGTCGATCGTCTCGGGCTCCATGAAACCGGCCACGGCGATCGCGTCGGGCGCGTGCGGGCGCATCTGGCGCAGCACGTCGTCGGTCGGGCCGACGGTCAGCAGCGCGGGCACGATGCCGCGGTCGCGGCACGCTTCCTCCACGCCGTGCAGCACGTGCGAGAAGAACGGCGTCGCCGCGAAATTGTTGTGCTGGCGGTGCAGCAGGAACGTGAGCCGGCGGATGCGCGGCCGCAATTGCGCCGGATCGTAGCCGAGCTGCGCGGCCACCGCGACGATGCGCTCGCGCGTCGCCTCGGACAGGCCGGGCTGGTTTTTCAGTGCGCGCGAAACCGTGCCGATCGATACGTTCGCCGCTTGAGCCACATCGCGAATAGTGGTGCCCATGCTCGCCAGACCAAAGTGTTTAGGGTGCGAGCGATTGTATAGTAAAAATTTCGGCTGAAAATGTGCGGGGATGCCGGATAGAAGTCGGTGAATACCCGTAAATTAGGGGTTTATTCGGAGATAAGCGGCGTGCACGTGTTTATTGCGTTTGCTAAACATGCGCGAGGGAAGTGAACACGGAAAGGCGATCGAAATCCGCGCGGTGCGGAGCGGAAAGCGACGCGTCGGCCGGCGGTGCGGCGCAGGTGTCGAGCGGTTCGGCCGGCAAAGCGGCTGAGGCGTCGAGCGATTCAGCCGACGGAGCGGCTGAGGCGTCGAGCGATTCAGCCGACGGAGCGGCGCAGGCGTCGAGTCGTTCGCCGACAGTGTGGCTCAGGCGCCGAATAGTTCGGCCGGCAGTACGGCTCAGTCGTCGAGCGGTTCGGCTGGCGGCGGCCCGGACGGCACGGCCTTCGGCTGCTCGCCGTGCGCGCGCAGCCAGGCGCGGCCTTCGTCCACGTCGATCTCGTAGAGGTGCCCCGGATGATGCTTGGCGCGGCGCTTGGCCAGCGCGGCCACCGAGGCGATCTCGTCGCTGCGGTAGCGGCGCGTGCCGGGCACGCGCACGCAGCCGATCGCCATCGTCACGAAATCGAAGAACGCCGGATTGCCGCGCCGGTCCTCGCCGTGGATGCCGCCCGCGAGCCGGTCGGCATGGGCGTAGAAGCGCTGCGCGCCCTCGTCGAAGCGGTCGATCGCGCGTTGCGCGCGCGCCTGCCAGTCGTCGCTCTGGAACAGCACCAGGAAATCGTCGCCGCCCACGTGGCCGAGGAAGTCGCGGGTCGGGTCGCACACGTCCGCCAGCACGGCGGCGGCGAATTTCAGCACCTCGTCGCCCTGCCAGTAGCCGTATTGATCGTTGAACGGCTTGAACTGGTTCAGATCGACGTAGCAGGCGTGGAACGCCGCATCCTTGCCCACCAGCCGCGCGATGTGCGAGCTGATCGGGATGTTGCCGGGCAGGAACGTCAGCGGGTTCGCGTAGCGTGCCGCCTCGACGCGCACTTCGGTCACCGCGCGCACCAGGCTCTCGCCGGTGCCGAGGCCGGCGTAGCGGCCGTGGTCGGTGATGATGAAGCCTTCGGTCAGGTAGCGCTGGTCGTGGTTGGCCAGCAGCGTCGTCAGTTGCTCGACCGTGGTGGCGTTGTCGACGATCAGCGGCGTGTCGTTCGCCAACTGCAGGCACGGCCGCTTGCCGAACACCTCGCGGTGATACGGCAGCGCGTAGCGATCCATGAAGCCGCGGCGGTTGATCAGCGCGATCGGCCGCTCGTTCTCGACCACCGCCACCGCATGCAGATCGGGCCGGCGCTGGAACAGTTCGAGCACCTGGTTGTTGGTCGCGTGGCTCGGCAGCGCGGGTGCGATCACGCGCATCTTGTCGGTGACGGTCGCATCCGGCCGCGTGCCGGCGGTGGTGCGCGCCACGCCCGGGAACACCGCGATGTGCGAGGCGTGCAGCGCGTCGCGGGCGGCCTCGGCGGTGTGCTCGGCCGGTACGTAGGCCGGGCGGCCGAGGAAGAAGCCCTGGCCGTAATCGATGCCGAGATCGCGCACCACGATCAGGTCCGCCGCGCATTCGATGCCTTCGGCGATCAGCAGCCCGCCGGTGGCCGCCGAAAAATGCTGCATCGCCTTGACCGCCTCGAACTTGCGCGGGTCGCTGGCGATGCCGTCGATGAAGAAGCGGTCGATCTTGACGATGTCGGGCCGCAGCCGCACCCAGGCGCTCATGCTGGCGTTGGCGGTGCCGTAATCGTCCAGCGCGAACGACACGCCCGAGCCGCGCAATTCGGCGAGCGCCGCCGGCAGGCCGGGCAGGTCGCTGGCCGGATGCTGCTCGGTCAGTTCGATGACGATGCGGTTGGCCGGCATGGCCGACAGCACGCGCTCGCGATGCCGTGCGAGCTGCACGATCGCATGCGCGCTGAAATTGACGAACAACTGGCCGTCCCGGCCGGTGGCGGCGAAGCCGTTCACGCAGGCGGTGGCCGCGGCCAGTTCGAGTTCGAGCGAGCAGCCCTCGCGCGCGGCCTGCGCGAACAGCGCGGCCGGCATTTCGAGCGGCGAGCCGGCCGGCCCGCGCACCAGCCCTTCGTAGCCGATGATGGCGCCGCCGGAAATCGCGACGATCGGCTGGAATTGCGCACTCAGCGCGCTGGCGGCAAGCAGGTCGGCGACGCGCGCCGGTTCGGCGACAACGGAGAGGGGCGGAGGCATGAGGGGGACGGGCAGACGAGGGCAGGCGGGCGTCGAGACACACAATTTAACAATCGCCACCGGCCCCGGAGCAGTGAATTTTTTATGACGGCTCCGGCGTGCCGGCCCGTTCGCGTCGGGTACGAGGCCGGGCCTTCGCACCGGCTCGCGCAAAGGCCCGATGCACCCATAGTCATTTTATTTTTAGTTATTAAATGACTATGGGTAATAGAAGGCGTGTGGCAAATTTCGGGGTGCGATCAATGCCGGCCGGCGTGGCCCGCGTCGTCGAGGCTGGTGTCGCGCGCGCCCCAGCGTTGCGCGAGCGCCGCGCACACCATCAACTGGATCTGGTGGAACAGCATGAGCGGCAGCACGATCGCGCCGACCGCATGTGCGGCGAAGATCACCTTCGCCATCGGGATGCCCGACGCGAGGCTCTTCTTCGAGCCGCAGAAGATGATCGTGATGCAGTCGGCGCGATTGAAGCCGAGCCGCTTGCTGACCAGCGCCGTGATGCCCAGGGCGATCGCGAGCAGCGCCACGCACACCAGCAGCAGGCCGCCGAGCGCCGCCGCCGGGATCTGGTGCCAGAGGCCTTCGTTGACGGCCTCGCTGAACGCCACGTACACCACCAGCAGGATCGAGCCCTGATCGACGAACTTCAGCACGCCGCGGTTGCGCTCGATCCAGTTGCCGATCACCGGGCGCAGCAACTGGCCCGCCACGAACGGCACCAGCAACTGCATGACGATGCTGCCCACCGTGCTCCAGGCCGAATGGCCCGCGCCCGACTGGGTGGTCAGCATCGCGCCGACCAGCGCCGGCGTGATGAAGATGCCGAGCAGGCTCGACGCCGACGCCGAGCACACGGCGGCCGACACGTTGCCCTTGGCGATCGACGTGAACGCGATCGACGACTGCACCGTGGACGGCAGCGTGCAGAGGAACAGCACGCCCGCGTACAGCGCCGGCGTGACGAGCGGCGAGAGCAGCGGGCGCAGCGCGAGGCCCAGCAGCGGGAACAGCGCGAAGGTACTCAGCATCACGACGATATGAAGCCGCCAGTGGGTTGCGCCGGCCACGATCGCCTCGCGCGACAGCTTCGCGCCGTGCAGGAAGAACAGCAGGCCGATGGCGATGTTGGTCGCCCAGTTGGCGGCGTGCGCGACCTGGCCGCGACACGGCAGCAGGCTGGCGAAGACGACGGTGCCGACCAGGGCCAGCGTGAAATTGTCGGGAAGAAAACGGGGACGGGCCATCGGCATCTCAAGAACGGAAACGGAGGAGCGGGTGCGAGGCGCGCCGCCGTGGTCTGTCGGCCGACGCGCTCCGGCGCGTATTGTCCCGGTTGCCTATTCAATAGGCAAATTCATTTCGAGAATTGATTGATGAAAGACAATCATAAGAAATCGCATTCCACCATCCCTTTTTTACGCAAAAACCTTTCAGGAAAACCCTATCGTGGCGGCCTTGAAGATCCTTGAAAAACTTACGAAAAATCTCGAAAAAGGCCGGGGTAACACGGTGTTACATCGGTGCCGCCGGCCTAACATTTTTCGGCTCGACACAAAAACGGCATGCCCATAAATTACTGCTGAAAGCTCATGTCCTAAATAGGGAACCAGCAATACGCGGTCAGTGAGCGCACAAGGGATGACGAACGTGGATCGGGCAAAACGGAATATCGGGCGATGGATGGCGGGCGCGGCAGCAGCGCTGTGCGCCTCGCTTGCGTTCGCCCATCCGCACGGTGGCCCGGGCGGTGGCGGCGGTGCGCATCGCGAGTTCGCGCACGGCGGGGCGGGTGCTCCGTACGCACAGCCGCGCATGGGCGTGAGCAGCGGCGGGCCCCGCTGGGGGCTGCGGCCGGTGACGGCGCCGTCGTACGGCCAGCGCGACGGGCACGAATACGGGCACGGTCAGGCGCACGTCTACGGCCGCGAGTCGGGCCAGCAGGGGCGGTATGCGCCCGTCAATCCGTATCGCCCGATCAGCGCCAACGCCGAATCGATGCAGCGCCCCGGTTCCAACTACGCGCCGATGCGCAGCGGGTCGATCCGCGCCGACGTCGCGCGCTACAACGAGGAGCGCGGCGGCCGTCCGGCGCCGCAACCGCGCGAGCAGGAAGGCGGCGGCGCGCGCAACACGTTCTTCTCGTCGTTCTACCGCAACAATTGATGCGGCCGGCCGGGCTCTCCGGCCGTGTCGCGCTGTCTGTTTTCTCTCCCCCCAGTTCCTTCCTGATAACGCCCTTGTCGGCGGGCTTTTGCACGCCTGCTGACGCGTAGGCGCCACCGTCGCGCCGTCTTTCGTTCGCGGCGCTTCGCGCGCTTCGCTGCTTGCGTCATCTTTCGCACCTCGTCGGTGGGCCGGCACCTGCACCCGCGCCCGCGGCAATCGCGACCCCGCTATACCGAACATAAGTCCGCCCATTTTTGACCGGCTTATCGGTCCATGAAGATGGCCGTGCTTCACCGTGCGCATGCAGCCCAAACAACGATACGCGCACCGGTTCCCAACGAATTGATTCGGAGATCTCATGAAGTCTTTCGCTCGCCGGACTGCGTCCGGTGCTGTCGCTTGCGCCGCGTTCGCGGCCTGCTTTTCGGTTGCCGCGCCCGCACGGGCACAATCGAGCGTGCAACTGTATGGGCAGGTCGACGCGTGGGTCGGCGCGCAGAAATTCCCCGGTAACGAACGCGCATGGGGCGTGCAGGGCGGCGGCATGTCGACTTCGTACTGGGGCCTGCGCGGCACCGAGGATCTGGGCGGCGGCTACCGGGCACTGTTCACGTTCGAGGATTTTTTTCGCCCGCAAAACGGCAAGTACGGCCGCTTCGACGGCGATACGTTCTTCGGCCGCAATTCCTACGTCGGCCTCGAAACGCCGTACGGCACCGTGCGCGCCGGGCGCTTGACCACGCAGTTGTTCATCTCGACGATCCTGTTCAACCCGCTGATCGATTCGTACGAGTTCTCGCCGATCGTCTATCACGTGTTCCTCGGCCTGGGCACGTTCCCCACCTACACGACCGATCAGGGCGTGGTGGGCGATTCGGGCTGGAACAACGCGGTGTCGTACACGTCGCCCGATTTCAACGGCTTCAGCGCGAGCGCGATGTACGCGCTCGGCAACCAGGCGGGCAGCAACGGCGCGAAGAAATGGAGTGGCCAGATGCAGTATTACCGCGGCGCGTTCGCCGCGACGGCCGTGTATCAGTACGTCAACTTCAACAACAGCCCGACCGACCTCGGCTCGCTGGTGGCCGGCATGAAGAGCCAGAGCGTCACGCAGCTCGGCGTCAGCTACGACCTCAGGTTCGTGAAGCTGTACGGGCAGTACATGTATACGAAGAACGACATGCAGACCGGAAGCTGGCACGTGAACACCGCGCAGGGCGGTGTGTCGGTGCCGGTCGGCGCGGGCAGTGCGCTGGCGTCGTACGCGTATTCGCGCGACGCGGGCGGCCTCGACCAGACGCATCAGACCTGGGCGCTCGCCTACGACTATCCGCTGTCGAAGCGCACCGATCTCTACGCGGCCTACATGTACGATCACCTGTCGAATCAATCGACCGGCTACACGTTCGGCGGCGGCATGCGCGTGCGCTTCTGAACGCCGATGCGTGTACGGCACGCAACACCCGCTCGGCATTTTTTGCCGTTGCCGAGCAGTTCTGTAGCGAAACTGGGGAATTACGCGGCGTTTTGCGTTTGTTGACCTTTTGCCTTGCCAGCCTTTGCTACAGTCGCTTCCAATTGAGCCTATTGAAGTCAACTGGATCGCGAGCTTTGGTATGGATACCCTCGTCAGCATGAATGTGTTTCGCTACGTCGTCGAAGTGGGCAGCTTCGTCGGCGCGGCGGAGCGGATGCAAATGTCCGCTGCGATGGCGAGCAAGCACGTGATGCATCTTGAGCAGCAGCTCGGCTCGCGGCTGCTGCATCGAACCACCCGTCGCGTCGCGCCCACCGAAGCCGGGCGCGAGTACTACGAGCGCCTCGTGCAAGCGCTGACCGAACTCGACGAGGCCGGCCAGGCGGTCGGCGCGGCGAGCATCGTGCCGCAGGGCCGCTTGCGCGTGACCACGCTGTCGGCGTTCGGCCTGCGCCATGTGATGCAGGCCGTGACCGGCTACGCGGCGCGCTACGCCGATGTGACCGTCGAGATCACGCTGTCGGATCGCGTCGTCGAACTGATCGACGAAGGCTACGACGTGGCCGTACGTGCCGCGCCGTTCGGCTTGAAGTCGTCGTCGCTGGTCGCGCGCCAGATCGCCACCGCGCACATCCTGCTGGTGGCCTCGCCGGCCTATCTGGAAGAACACGGCACGCCGGCCACGCTGGCCGATCTCGAACACCACAACTATCTGCGTCGCGACAGCGGCCCGACCTCGATCGATTCGCTCGCGTTCGAATCGGCCGCGGCCTCGCGCGTGACGCTGTCGGGCAACCTGATCATCAATCACCTCGAAGCGCTGCGCGTGGCGGTGCTCGACGGCAGCGGCATCGCGATGCTCGGCACCGAGGTGATCGGCGACGACATCGAAGCCGGCCGCCTCGTGCCGCTGCTGCTCGACGTGATGCCGCCGCGCGAGCTGCCGATCTACGCGGTGTACGCGAGCCGCCGGCATGTGTCGGCGAAGGTGCGTTCGTTCGTCGATTTCCTGGCCGACCGGTTCTCGGGGCAGTCGCTGTGCCCGACCGTCGATGCCTATCTGGCGGAGGCCGCCGCGCCGCGTTTGAAGCGCGTCGCGGTGAGTTGAAACGCGCGCGGTTGTTCCGCACGCAGTGGTGAATGAAAAAACCGGCCTCGCAGCCGGTTTTTTTTATCGCATCGCGCGAGCCGAAGCGCCGAGCGCCGGTTCAGATGCGAATCCCGAGCCGCGCCTTTGCGTCGTCGTATTCACGCGCGAGCCGCGCGACCAGGTCGCCGACGCTCGGTACGTCGTCCATCAGGCCGACGCCCTGGCCCGCGCCCCAGATGTCCTTCCAGGCCTTCGCCTTGTCGCTGCCGAAATTCATCTTCGACTTGTCGGCTTCGGGCAGCGCGTCCGGGTCCAGCCCGGCGTTGACGATGCTTTCGCGGATGTAGTTGCCGTGCACGCCGGTGAACAGGTTGGTGTAGACGATGTCGGCCGATTTCGCGTCGACGATCGCGCGCTTGTAGCCTTCCACCGCGTGCGCTTCCTGCGTGGCGATGAAGCGCGTGCCCATGTAGGCGAGGTCGGCGCCCATCGCCTGAGCGGCCAGGATCGCGCCGCCGTTGGCGATCGAACCCGACAGCACGATCGGGCCGTCGAAGCGCTTGCGCACCTCGCCCACCAGCGCGAACGGCGAGGTGGTGCCCGCATGGCCGCCCGCGCCGGCCGCCACCAGGATCAGGCCGTCCACGCCCGCTTCGAGCGCTTTCTCGGCGTGGCGCAGGTTGATCACGTCGTGCAGCACGATGCCGCCGTAGCTGTGCACCGCCTGCACGATCTCGGGCGACGGCGCGCGCAGGCTCGTGATGAAGATCGGCACCTTGTGATCGACGCAGACGCGCACGTCGTGTTCGAGCCGCACGTTCGACTGATGGACGATCTGGTTGACCGCGATCGGGCCGATCACCGCTTCCGGATGCGCCTCGCGATGCGCGGCCAGGCCGTCCTCGATCTGCGTGAGCCATGCGTCGAGCAATTCGGCCGGGCGCGCGTTGAGCGCCGGGAACGAACCGACGATGCCGGCCTTGCACTGCGCGAGCACCAGTTCGGGATAACTGACGATGAACATCGGCGAGGCGATGACGGGCAGCGACAGGCGCTGGAGGACGGCGGGCAGGGCCATGGTGGGAGTCTCCTGGATCGTCTTGCGCCTGCGTGTTTCGCGGGCGGCTGCATGAGTGTAGCGAGGCGGCGCGGCGCGTGTCGGGCACGGTGTGCAGGACGATGCACGCACCCGTGCGCGCCGGTCGTCGCATATTAATACGAACGGTCGTGCGATTGTAGAGCGATGCATCGAACGTTCGTATCGAATGAGTGTTCGGGTTCTACGGTTTGCGTGGGCTGCCGCCTGTTCGCGCCGCACCCGGCTCCTACAATGGCGGCTACAACAATCCGATCGTCGAGGTGATCGCCATGCCGTTTGACGAGTTTGCATCGTTCAATGTGACGGTGGGTGACGTCGACATTTTCGGCGTCAAGGGCGGCTCCGGGCCGCCCTTGCTGTTGCTGCACGGCCATCCGCAGACCCACATGATCTGGCATCGCGTCGCGGCCGTGCTGGCGCGCCGCTTCACCGTGATCGCCACGGATTTGCGCGGTTACGGCGCGTCGTCCAAGCCGAAGGGCGACGCCGCGCACCTCACGTATTCGAAGCGCGCGATGGCGGCCGACCAGGTCGCCGTGATGCGCCACTTCGGCTACGAGCGCTTCTGCGTGTGCGCGCACGATCGCGGCGCGCGCGTCGCGCACCGCATGGCGCTCGATCATCCCGAGGTGGTTGAGCGCGCGATGCTGCTCGATATCGCGCCGACGCTCGCCATGTACGAAAAGACCGATCGTGCGTTCGCCACCGCCTATTTCCACTGGTTCTTCCTGATCCAGCCGCCGCCGCTGCCCGAGACGCTGATCGAGGGCAACCCCGACGCGTACGTCGAGCGCGTGATGGGCAGCCGTTCGGCCGGCCTCGCGCCGTTCGCGCCGGCCGCGCTCGATGCCTACCGGCAGGCGCTGAAACAGCCGGGCGCGGTGCATGCGATGTGCGAGGACTACCGCGCGTCGGCCACCATCGATCTCGACCACGACCGCGCCGATCTCGAACGCGGCACGCGCGTGGCCTGCCCGTTGCGCGTGCTGTGGGGCGCCGAGGGCACGGTGGCGCGCTGCTTCGATCCGCTCGAGGAATGGCGCGCCGTGGCGCGCGACGTGAGCGGCCGCGCGCTCGAATGCGGGCATTACATTCCGGAGGAAGCGCCGGGGGTGTTGCTGGAGGAGATTCTGGCGTTCTTCGAGGCGGGGGAGGGCGGCGGTTGACGCTGCCGGGATCGATGGCATTTCAGTGGTTGCTGATCTCCGAGTTTTTCCACGGGCAGCGACGGCGTCTCCATATCGATCGTATCAATAGATATTCGACTATTGTCATGATCACGCCGGCCATGAGTGCCAGGACGGAATCAAATAGCTCGATATCCCGAAATCCAAGTGATTCGGCAATGAAAAACGAATAGCTGTCGTGCCACGGCGGATAAAAAAGCAGAGCGCCGTAAATGTACCTGACGGATATGAAAAACAGGCCGCACAGCAACGTTGCCTGGAGAAACCTACGGACAAGAACGGCCATTGGCGATCACCTCTATCCAACCGTAAGCGTTTATCCCGGAGTTGCCGGCAGGTAGCGTGCTGGTGTGCAGAAGTGCTTGCCGTATTCGCGAGAAATCGGCGTAACTTGGCAAGGTGACGCATCCGAGCGATGCACCTCGCCCCCCTGCCGGATGCAGCCGGAATTGCCCGCGCCTTACCCCATCCACCCATGTCCAATCGTCGATGAGGCCGTCGTCTCGATAAAGCGCGAACCACTCGTCGCGATGCGATGGTTTTCCAATCAGAGCGTTGGTCGTATCTTTAAGCCACGCTTCGGTGCGTGAGCGAATGCCTCCGGTCGGACGATCGACGATCCAATACTTTCCAGCAGGAATAGGGCCATTGTTGAGGACGGCTGTGCAGCCGCCACGGTTGCGGTAAATGCTGTTGCCCGAGAAAGCCATGAACGTCCCCACGCCAAACAGGGTAAGCGGCTCAAGCGGCGCCTTGCCGACAACGAATTTGCCTTGTAGCGCCATGATCAGGACCAATCGCTCCAGCTATCCGTGAACTTGATGTTGCCGTCGGTATCGTGCCAAGTGATACGGTCATACAGCAAAGACACCGATTCGACGTGGTTGAGTCGGAACATGTCGTCGAGTTTGGTGTTTGCCATTCCTGGATTGATGCCGGTGACCTTCACGCCCTCCATGAGCATGATGAAGTACACCTCTTCCTGGCCTGCATCGTTGATCCGGTACCACTTGAGCTCGGCGGATTGCAGTGTCTGGCCTCTGGAGACGGCTTTGTACAGGTAAGGACTGGATGCGTCGAATTCCTTTTCGATATGCATCGGGGCATGAGTGCGACAACCCGTGATATCGCCGGTCTTGTTGTCCACTGGAAGGTTGATTCCGTGACCGAATCCAATGACTTCGATGCTTCCTTCGCGATCCTGAACCGTGACCGAGCCGGCGATTTTCGCGCCGCCATCATCCTTTAGCCACATGTATGCCGGGATTGCCATGTTTTATTGGTCGAGGTTGATTGGGGTTGGCTAAATTACCCCAAATCCAAACGATGACGTTTGAAAGAAACCGCTTGGGTGATTCAACTCAAACAGCGTGCAGGCATGTCCCCGCCGCCGACGCGGTTCGCTTCCCGGCAAATGCGTTTGCGCCGCACATGATCCCCGAAGCGCGAGCAAGTTTTCCGTGCACCGTTTCGCTCATCGGCGCCAATGATGCGAGGCGCGGTATGCCCGCAGCGATCTAGCGGAAACGGGCGCGCAGCACAGTGCGGCGCGTGGATTTCGATCTGTAGGGAAACTCCCGATGCCGACGCAAAATCGGTGCTCGTATGATGGGCTCATCGTTGATCACGTCAACGGGATTCGACTCTGAGCGCCGTTCAACAATTCTTGGTTGAACGGCTTTTTTTTGTTCGGCGCGCGCGGCTCACCGCTCATCGAACCACCGCCCCTCCACCCGCCTCAACACCTCCCGCTTCCCGTCCGCATCCAGATCCCGCCAGGCCGCGATTTCGTCTAGCGTGCGCCGGCAGCCGGTGCACCAGTTCGCTTTCGCATCGACCTGGCACACGCCCACGCAGGGGGACGCCACCCCGGCCACCTCGGCGCCGTCGCGGCTCACGCCGGCTCGCGCAGCGCCACGTCCACCACCGGCGCGCCGGTCAGGTCGGCCAGCTCCTGCGGCGACAGCGTGAACACCGCGTGCGGATGCCCGGCCGCGGCCCACAGCGCATTGTAGGCGAACAGGTCCGCGTCGATCAGCATCACCGGCTTGACCAGATGGCCGATCGGGCAGACGCCGCCGATCGCATAGCCGGTGTTCTCGCGCACGAACTTCGCATCGGCGCGGCCGATCTCGCCGACGCGCTCGGCCACCTTCTTCTCGTCCACGCGGTTCGCGCCGCTCGCCACCACCAGCACCGGCGCGCCGTCGGACTTGCGCCGGAACAGGATCGATTTGGCGATCTGCGCGACGTCGCAGCCGAGCCCGGCCGCGGCTTCGGCCGAGGTGCGGCCGGTTTCGTCGAGCACCACCACGCCCTTCGCGTGGCCGCGCTCGATCAACAGTTGCGCGACGCGGCGCGCGGATTCGGGAAGCTGGTCGGCTGGGGTCGGAGTCGGCATGAGTCGGTCGTTATGAAGAGTGAAAGGGCGGGGAGGCGATCAGGCGCTGGCCGCTTGCGCGTCGCCGCGCTTGGCGAGCAGCGCGCGGCCGGCGCGCGAGGCGTTGGCGCGGCCGAGCGCGCGCGAAATGAAGTCGCCGGCCTCGACGACTTCCATCAGGTCGATGCCGGTCTCGATGCCGAGGCCCTGCATCAGGTACAGCACGTCCTCGGTCGCGACGTTGCCGGTGGCGCCCTTCGCATACGGGCAGCCGCCCAGGCCGGCGACGGAGGCGTGGAAGATCTCGATGCCTTCGAGCAGCGCGGCGTAAATGTTGCCGAGCGCCTGCCCGTAGGTGTCGTGGAAGTGGCCCGACAGCCGCTCGCGCGGGAACACCCGGGCGACGGCGGCCAGCACCGCGCGCGTCTGCGCGGCGGTGCCCACGCCGATGGTGTCGGCGATGTCGATCTCGTCGCAGCCGAGCGCGGCGAAGCGCTCGACCACGTCGATCACGGCGGCCACCGGCACCTCGCCCTGATACGGGCAGCCGAGCGCGCACGACACGCTGCCGCGCAGCCGCACGCCGGCCTCTTTCGCGGCCCGCGCGACCGGCTCGAAGCGCGCGATGCTCTCGGCGATGCTGCAGTTGATGTTCTTCTGCGAGAACGCCTCGCTCGCCGCGCCGAAGATCACGACCTCGTCGGCGCGCGCGGCCAGCGCGTTCTCCAGGCCCTTGAGGTTCGGCGTCAGCGCGGAATAGAGCGTGCCGGGGCGGCGCGCGATGCCGGCCATCAGCTCGGCGCCGTCGGCCATCTGCGGCACCCATTTCGGCGACACGAACGACGCGGCTTCGACGTTGCGGAAGCCCGCATGCGAGAGCCGATCGACCAGCGCGATCTTCACGTCGGTGGGCACGAAGGTCTTTTCGTTCTGCAGACCGTCGCGCGGCCCGACCTCGACGATCTTCACGGCTGTGGGGGTGGTCATGCTTGTCTCCATCGTTCGGTGGCGCACGCGGTACGTGCGCCGGGTGCGATTGGCGGGCCGGCGGCGGATCGCGCCGCGCGGCCCGGCGGGTGCGGCGGCTAGTAGCCGCGCGCGAGATCGATGATGCCGGTGACGGCGTCGCCGCGCTCGAACGCGCGGATCTTCGCGGCGATCTGCGCGACCGCGCCGTCGCGTTCGGTTTCGGCCGAGACGTGCGGCGTGATGGTGATGCGCGGATGCGCCCAGAACGGATGCTCGGCCGGCAGCGGTTCGGTGTGCAGCACGTCGAGCAGCGCGCCTTCGAGCTGGCCCGAGGCGAGCGCGTCGAGCAGGTCCGGCTCGACCAGATGCGCGCCGCGCGCGACGTTGATCACGAACGCGCCGGGCGCGAGTTGCGCGAACACGCCGGCATGCAGCGCGCCGTGCGTGTCGGGCGTGCTCGGCAGCAGGTTGACGAGCACCTTGAGGCCTTGCGAGAACGCGTCGAAGCCGGCGTCGCCGGGGCGCGGGCTGCCGTGGAAGGTGGTCACGCCGTCCAGCGATTTCGCGCTGCGGCTGAAGCCGCGCACGGTCAGGCCGAGCCCGGCCAGGGCGCGCGCGACCTGCGCGCCGAGCACGCCGAGCCCGAGCACGCCCACCACGAACCGCTCGCGCGGGTGCGCATCGAGCGGCTGCCAGCGGTGCTCGCGCTGGAGCGCGGCGTAGTCGTCGAAACGGCGCAGATAGCGCAGCACGCCGTAGGCGACGTACTCGATCATCTGCTGGCCCATGCCGGTATCTTCGAGCCGCACGAGCGGCACGCCGGCCGGCAGCGTGCCCGGTTGTTCGCGTTCGAAGTCGAGCAGCGCGTCCACGCCGGCGCCGAGATTGAAGATCGCCTTCAGGCCCGCGCGCGGCGCGAGCAATTCGGCGGGCGGGCGCCAGACCATCGCGTAGTCGGCGGGGGCGGCGTCGCCCGGGTGCCAGGCGCGCAGCGTCGCGCCGGGCAGCGCGGCTTCGATGCCGGCGCGCCAGTCGGCGAACGAATCTTGGGTGTCGTGGAACAGGATCTGCATGAGTGCTTGGGTGCTGGCGGGTTGCGCAAGGGGGGGCGCGAAGCCGGCATCTGGCCCCGTCGCGCGGGAAACGGCCATTTTACGGCGTCGGGTGATCCGACGCCGCAGCGTCGAAATTGCAAAGCAGGAAAAATTGGTTCGCCGCCCGCGAGGCGCGGCCGACAATCGGTGCGTCAAACGATCGGAAACGGGTTCGCCCGCAAGCGAGGGGGAAGCGATGTCCATCTGCAGCAAATCGACGTGGCCGCCGCGTGTGGTGACCGTGCCCGGCCTGCACGGCAGCGAGGGAGCGCATTGGCAAAGCTGGCTCGAACGGCAGTTCGCGCGCTCGCTGCGCGTGGAGCAGGACGACTGGGAGGCGCCGCATCTGGGGCGCTGGGCCGGCGCGGTGCGCGACACGCTTGCGCGCGAACGCGGCCCGGTCGTGCTGGCCGCCCATAGCTTCGGCTGTCTCGCGACGGCGCATGCGCTGTTGCGCGGCGATCTCGCGCTCGACCCCTCGGTAGTGGCCGGCGTGCTGTTCGTCGCGCCTGCCAGCCCGCAGAAATTCGCGTTTGCCGGTGCGTTCGAGGCACGACGCCTGCCGGTGCCGTCGATCCTGATCGGCAGCGAGACCGACCCATGGATGACGCTTGGCGACGCGCGCGAGCTGGCGCGCCAGTTCGGCAGCGCGTTCGTCAATCTCGGCGATGCCGGGCATATCAATACCGCGGCCGGCTTCGGGCCGTGGCCGCGCGCCAAGTATTTCATCGATACGCTCGTGCATTGCGCCGCGCCGCTGCGGTTTCGCGAGGCGCGTGAAGAGGCGCGGGGCGATGTGTTCAGAGCGGCGGGGGAGCGGAATTTCGCGTTTGCGGTTTGAGGCGGGGGACGGGGATTGGATTGGGGACGGGTGGCCTGCGGGCCGCCCGTTTTGCTTTGGGGGTTGCGTTGTTTGATTGCAGATAATCAAATGTATCGGCCATTTTCTGCAAAAAAATAACGTCGGCCCTATGGGGCTGTGAATGAAACCGGTGCTGCGTCGATGCGTTAAAAAATTGCAAATTATCAAATGATTGCCATATATACTGCAATCAGATAACGCAACGAGCGCTTCAATGAGCAACAATTCCGTCCAACGGCTGATGCAGGAAAGCCCGCGAGGCTTCCCGATCGATTCCGAGATGCTTCGGGCATGGGGCGTCAGCGCCGCGCTGGCGTCACATATGGTCAAAGCCGGTTGGCTGCAGCGCCTGTCGCAGGGCGCCTACCTGCTGACCGGCGACAAGCCCGCAGGGGATGGCACGATCGCTTACTTGAGCCGGCGCATACCGGGCCTTCATGTGGGCGGCAAGACGGCGCTTGCATGGCAAGGCGTGCGTCATAACCTGGCGTTTCGCGAGACGGTCGTCTTGTGGGGGCAGAAGCCGTATCGCTTTCCCGCCTGGGTGGCCGAGCATCAGCCCTATTCGTACCAGACGACCGCGTTGTTCGACGAGCGTCAACCTTATGAGACGGGCTTGCAGCCGCTTCCGGCCCGCGATCCGGGCGTGCTGGTTTCGGTGCCGGAGCGCGCGGTGCTGGAGCTTGCCAGCGATGTCGGCAAGGGCCAGTCGCTGGAGGAGGCGCGCAATCTGATGGTCGGCCTGCGCAATCTCCGTCGCGATGTGCTGGACGAGTTCCTGAGCCACTGCACCCGGGTGAAAGTGGTGCGCCTGGTGCGCGACCTGGGGCTCGAAGCCGGTTTTTCCTGGGCCGACGGTTTGCAAAAACATGTCGATCGTCTGGGGCCGGGCAAACGATGGTCGAACAGAACACCAAACGGGGAGCGGCTGACACTCAAACCATGATGGACGAGATCTACGCAAGCACGGTCCGGTTGATGCTCGGCATCGCGCCGATCATCTTCGATACGCCGCGTTTCGCGATGAAAGGCGGCACGGCGCTCAATCTGTTCGTGCAGGACATGCCGCGCCTGTCGGTCGACATCGATGTCGTCGTGACCGACCGGAGCTTGTCACGCGAGGAGGCGATCGGTGCAATTGCCGAAGAGCTGGGGCGCGCGAGTGCGCAGATCGAGGCCGAGGGGCATGCGACGAGAACCTCGAGCGCATCGGGAAAAGCCAAGGGCGAGGACGTCAAGCTCACCGTGATTTCCGGCGATGTGTCTGTCAAGGTGGAAGTCAATTACGTGTTTCGAGGCACCTTGCTCGAACCCGTCATGCGGCCCCTCGTGCCTGCTGCGGAAGCCTTGTTTGCCACGCGCGTCACGGTGCCGACGCTTCATGAGTCCGAACTGTACGGAAGCAAGCTCGTTGCGGCGCTCGATCGCCAGCATCCGCGAGATCTGTTCGACGTGATGCGGATGTACGAGGGGTTCGGCTTGCGTGACGATATCGTCGATGCGTTCGTCGCGTACCTTGCCGGGCACAACCGGCCCATGCACGAAGTGTTGTTTGCCGGCCGACGCCCGATGGCGCGCGTCTACGAGGCCGATTTCGTCGGGATGACCGTCGAACCTGTCGGCCTCGATGCGCTCGAAGCCACGCAGGCACGACTGCATCGCGAATTGCCGGCTGCGCTGACAGAGCGTCAGCGTGAATTCCTGCTGTCGTTGGCGCGAGCCGAGCCTGATTGGTCCTTGATGCCCTGCGAGCACTTGTGCGAATTGCCGGCGATTCGATGGAAGCTGCACAACCTCGAGAAGCTCAGAGCGAAGAAGCCGGAAGGTTTTGCGCAGCAGGAACTGTTGCTGCGCGAGCATTTCGCCGCGCTGGATGCCGAGCGTTGAACCGGTGCCGGCGGTGCGCCGCCGATTCAGTCAGCACCTGCCGACTCACCCCCTTAACGGCCTCGATCCCGAATTCGGCACCGGCAACTGGCTCGGCGGAATGTTCGACGGCGGGCTCGCGTTGCCATTTCCGTCCGCGCTCGGTGCATTTCCCGGCGGCGGGGCCGGCGTGCCGGGGTCGCCCGGGCCGCCCGGGCCGCCCGGCGGCGGCGGTGCGGGTGGCATGGCGCCCGATGCCGCGTCGTCGCTCGGCGGGTAATGCACCACCGGCGGCGCGAGCGGCGGCTGGCCCGAGGCCGGCGTGGGCGCGGCGCTTGATGCCGCCGACGCATCGCCGTTGAACGCGCTGGCGTTGCCGTCGCCGCTGGCGGGCAGGTTCGCCGCCGCATCGGACGACGTCGAGGAGCCGTGATGCGAATCGTCGCTGCAGGCCGCAAGCCCCAGCGCGATCAACAGGACGGACGCGGCAGCCGGTCGGAACATCGATTACCTCCTTGGCGGGTTCGCCGGCGCGCGGGCAGCGGCGCGGGCGGGGCGCACAGTATCGCCCGCCGGTGCGACGGGCGTGTGAAGCGCGTATGAAGCGTCCCGCCGCCCGATCCTCGTCACCTCAGCGGGCCGCCGCGCGAGGGAAACACGGCAGCGCGAGCAGCACGACCGCGGCGGCGGCCAACCAGACGAGTTGCCAGCCGCCCCATGCCAGCAAGGCGGGGATGGCCAGCGGCGTCAGGAAATAGCCGGCATAGACGACCGTATTGGCCATGCCAAGCGCGGTTCCCGCGCGCTGCGCGCCGGCCATCGTCGCCAGTTCGGCATAGGCCACGCCGTGCCAGGCGGAAACCGCGATGCCGGCCGCCACCAACAGCAGCGCGGCGAGATCGATGGTCAGCGCCGAACGCGCTCCGCTGGCGGCGAACGTGGCCGCGACGAGCGCCGCGAACAGAGCGAGCGCCAGCCCGACCGTGCCGCGCACGAACGCGCGCCGGTTGCCGCGCCGGTCGGTCGCGCGTCCGCTCCAGACGCGCGACACCATGGCGCCAAGCTGGATCGTCACCATCGCGATGCCGATGCGCGCCGTGCTGAAGCCGGCGAAATCGTGCAGGAACACCGTCGCGAAGCTGAGGATGGCGAACTGCGGCGCGCAGAGCAGCCCGATGCCGAGTACGAGACGCCGCAGCGTTGGATCGCGCAGGGATTGAGTGGCGGAGGCACTAGCGGCATTGACGGCTCCAGTGGTTCTGGTGGTCTCGGTGGCCCCCGTGGTTCCAGCATTCCCAGCAGACCCGGCAGACCCAGCAGACCCAGCAGACCCAGCAGACCCAGCAGACCCAGCAGACCCAGCAGACCCGGCAACCGGCGTCACCTCATCCCCAGGCGGCTCATGCAGCCAGCGCCACGTCAGCAGCGCCGCCAGCGCCACGAACCCGCCCAGCACACCGAACACGGCCGCGAAGCCCGCGTGCGCGGCCAGCGGCGGCAGCAGCGCCGCGCCGAGGCCACCGCCGAACGGCACGGCGGTCTGCCGGATGCTCATCGCGAGGCCGCGTTCGTTGTCGCGGAACCAGCGCATCACGGCCCGGCCGCTCGCGCCATTGACGCTGCCGCCCGTCAGGCCGGTCAACGCCATGGCGGCAACCAGCCACGCGAGCGGCGGCGTCCAGCCGCCGCGCGGCACCATGCCGGCCGCCATCGCCGCCAGCATGGCCGCCATCGCGGCCAACCCGATGAGCAGCACGCGACGGTCGCCCCAGCGGTCGGCGGCCAGCCCCCAGGGCACCTCGAACACCGCCACGCCCAACCCGAGCGCACCGATCACGATGCCGAGCGCGCCGTTGTCGAGCCGATATGCGCTGCGCAGCGAGATCGCGGTAGTCGGAATGCCGGCCGCCGCCGCAGAGAACGCGACGTTCGCCAGCACGCCGACGGCCAGCACGCGCCAGCGATGCGCCTCGCCGCGTTCGGCGTGCGCGGGTCGCGCGAGCGGGGCTCGGGCAGGCGTCGAGAAAGAGGAGAGGCGCATGGTGCGGGTCCGGGAGTGGTTGACGCCGTCAGTGTCGCCTCGTAGATTCATGCTGAAAATCAGAAAGTTTTGTTTGAATCGTTCGATAAATCAGGATGATTGCCATGTCGCATACGAACTTCGACATCGCCGCGCTGCGCAGTCTGGTTGCCGGCATCGATCTCGGCAGCTTCGCGAAGGCGGCCGATCAGGTGGCGCGTTCGTCGTCGGCGGTCAGCGCGCAGGTTCGCAAGCTCGAGGCGCAGGCCGGCGCGCCGCTGTTCCGCAAGGCGGGGCGCGGGCTGGCGCTGACCGACGCCGGCGAAGCGATGCTGCGTTATGCGCGTCGGCTGATCGAGCTGAACGACGAGGCCGCCTCGGCGGTGCGCGGCGCGACGCTCGACGGCTGGGTGCGGATCGGCATGCAGGAGGATTTCGGCGAGAGCCTGCTGCCCGACGTGCTCGGGCGTTTTGCGCGCGCGCATCCGCTGGTGCGCATCGAGGCGCGCGTGGCGCGCAATACCGAACTGCTGGAACGGCTCGACGCGCGGCAGCTCGATCTCGCGCTGGTCTGGGGCGACCCCGCGGCCACCTCGGTGGCGGCGCGCGAGGGCATCGAGGCCGAACTGATCGCGATGGCGCCGATGTGCTGGGCGGGCGCGGCCTCGCCCGCCGCGCGGGCCGCCGCCGAGGCGTGGCGCGAGAACGGCGAGCCGTTGCCGCTGGTCGCGTTCGACCGGCCGTGCGCGTTCTTCGCGGCCGGTTCCGCGGCGCTCGATCGCGCCGGTTTGCGCTGGCGGATCGCCTTCACGAGCCCGAGCCTGGCCGGCTTGTGGGCGGCGGCCGCGGCTGGGCTGGGCGTGACGGTGCGCACGCGTTACGGGCTGCCCGCAACGGTGCGGCCGCTCGATGCCGCCGCACATGGCTTGCCGGATTTGCCGCCGTTGCCGCTGGTGCTGCTGCGGCGCGCCGAATCGCGCACGCCGACCGCCGAGCAACTGATGCGGATCGTCCGGCAGGCGGTGAGCCGCGCGGCGGATTCGGCGGAGGTTGCCGAGGATTCGCTGGTGGCTTGAGCGGGGCGGGTGCATGGATGATCGGCGCGCCGGGCCTGCCGACATCGCCGGCGCTCGGCGTGTGGCTGGCAACGCGCGACCCTCAACCGACGGCGCCCGCCACCGTCGGCGGCGATTGGCAACGCGCGACCCTCAACCGGCAGAGGCCGCCATCGTCGGGCAGCGATCGGCAACGCGCGGCCCTCAACTGGCAGAGGCCGCCCTCAACTGGCAGCGCTCGCCACCGCCCGATCACCACCCGCCACCTCACCCCTCACACCCCCCTCAATCCCGCCTCCACCGCCCCGATCACCCCCCGCATCCGCGCACGCAGCCCATCACTGGCCGGCACGAACGGCAAGCGCAAGCCGTCCGCGCAGCGCGCGTGCGCCGCCAGCGCCGCCTTCACCGGCGCCGGGTTCGGTTCCTCGAACAGCACCCGCACCAGCGGCTGCAACGCCACCGCGATCCGCCGCGCGCCGGCCCAGTCGCCCTGATGCACGCATCGGTAAGCCCGGACGTGCCACTCGGGGAACAGATGCGCAGCGCTTACGATCGCTCCGTGCGCGCCCACGCAGAGCGCCGCGAAGTTCTGGTTGTCGTCGCCGGAGAACACGCGCAGCGGTGTCTCATGGACGAGCCGCATCATCCGGTCGATCGAGCCGCCGCATTCCTTGATGCCCGCGATGCGCGCATCCTCGGCCAGCGCCTTCAGCGTGTCGAGTTCGATGTTCACGCCGGTGCGATACGGAATGTTGTAGACGAGCATCGGCAGATCGGCGGCCTGCACGACGGCCTCGAAGTGACGGCGGATGCCGTCCTGCGTCGGCCGCACGTAGGTGGGCGGCGTGACGAGCAGGCCGTCGGGCGCCAGCGAGGCCAGTTCGCGGGCGCGCGCGACGGCACCCCGCGTCGCGCTGTGCGACAGGCCCAGCACGATCGGCACGCCCGGCGCGGCGGCGCGCAGCATCGCGAATACGGCGGCCTGTTCGGCGTCGTCGAGCAGCGCACCCTCGCCGGTGGTGGCGCAGGCCACGAAGCCGGCGATGCCGGCCTCGACGTAATGCCGCGCGAGACGCGCGAGCGACGCGTGATCGATAGCCTCGCCTTCGCGCGACGTGAACGGTGTGACGATCGGCAGCCAGATGCCGGAAAAATCGATGGACATGCAAACCTCGGTGGGAACGTGGTGAAGGAAACGTTCCGCCGGCGGGCGCCGGACCGGGGTATGAGGCGGGCCTTGAGGCCCGAGAGCGTTCCCGTCCGGCTTTCGCCTGACGGGACGCGACTCCCCGTCAGTCGAGAAGTCGTTTTTTCAGTTTCAACACGGTTGCGCGCGCAAGCACGGCCGCGGCCGCATCGAACGAGCGGGCGAGGGTGGCAGGGCGCGGGAACGAAGGCATCGCGAACGACGACATGAACGTGAACCGTGAAGAAACGAGCCGCAATCTTAGCATCGGCCTTCGCGCGTTGACCAGCGCGAACCATGCCATCGGCTCTCCACGCCCAAGCCGCCAAATGACTTTTGGTTGTGACCTAAGCACGAAGGAGTCTTAGGGCGCACGCGCCGGGCTGGCTACAATCGCCGCTTACCAATGGCTGACAGACCACACAGGGGATAGGACTCGATGAATCAGACGCAAGGGATCGGCCGCTGGCTGATCGCGGGGGCGGCGGCGATGCTGGTCACGGCCGCACCGGCCGCGCACGCGGACACCGCGTTGCTGAACGTGTCGTACGACGTGACGCGCGAGCTGTACAAGGACATCGACGCGGGCTTCATCGCGGCATGGAAGCAGAAGACCGGCGAGACGGTCTCGATCCGCCAGTCGCACGGCGCGTCGAGCGCGCAGGCGCTGTCGGTGCTGCAAGGCCTGCAGGCCGACGTGGTGACCATGAACCAGCCGAACGACATCGACCTGCTGGCCGATCGCGGCCAGTTGCTGCCGAAGGACTGGCGCAAGCGCCTGCCCGACAGCAGCTCGCCGTATTCGACCACCATGGTGTTCCTGGTGCGTCACGGCAACCCGAAGCAGATCCACGACTGGAGCGACCTGGCCAAGCCCGGCGTGCAGGTCGTGATCGCCAACCCGAAGACCTCGGGCAACGGCCGCTATGCGTACCTGGCCGCCTGGGGCTACCAGAAGCTCAAGGGCGCGAGCGACGCGCAGGCCGTCGATTTCGAGAAGGCGATCTTCCGCAACGTGCCGGTGCTCGATTCGGGCGGCCGCGGCGCGACCACCACCTTCACGCAGCGCGATATCGGCGACGTGCTCGTCACGTTCGAGAACGAAGTGGCGCTGATGGATGCGGGCGCGAACGGCGAGCAGTTCGACGCCGTCTACCCGTCGGCCAGCATCCTGGCCGAGCCGCCGGTGGCGATCGTCGACAAGGTGGTGGACAAGAAGGGCACGCGCAAGGTCGCGCAGGCCTACCTCGATTACCTGTACTCGCCGGCCGGGCAGGAGATCATCGCGAAACATCACCTGCGCCCGCGCGACGCGGCCGTGCTCAAGCAGCACGCGGCCGAGTTCAAGACGCTCAAGACGTTCAGCGTCGAGCAGATCTTCGGCAGTTGGGACAACGTGCAGAAGACCCACTTCGCCGACGGCGGCACGTTCGACCAGATCATCGTCGACCGGAAGTAAGCGCCGGGATCGCAGCAGACGGCAGCACGCAGAAGGACGCGGAAAGACGAGAAGGCGGGAGCGCGCAGGCGCTTCCGCCTTTTTCATTGGTGCGTTGCAACAACCCCGAATGCACAAAGCTTGAGCGAAATTTCACTCGATATCGGTTGAAAACCTCGGTGAATTTTCTCGAATCGGCCGATCGGCCGGGGGATCAGGAAAAACATTTCTCGCGGGCGGGCAAAAAATAGCGAAAAAACCGCCGTGCCCCGGCCACGCCGAACCGGCGCGCCGGCGCCGACATCCGGAGACAGCCCCATGACCGCCCGATTGCCCACCGAAGGCACGCCCGCCCTCGCCGATTACCAACTCACCGACAACCTCACCGCCACCCACGGCCGCGTCTTCCTGACCGGCACCCAGGCGCTGGTGCGCCTGCTGCTGATGCAGCGCCAGCGCGACGCGGCGCGCGGCGTCGATTCGGCCGGCTTCGTGAGCGGCTATCGCGGCTCGCCGCTCGGCATGGTCGATCAGCAGATGTGGAAGGCGCAGGCGCTGCTCGACGCGGCCCGCGTGCGCTTCCTGCCGGCCATCAACGAGGAACTGGGCGGCACGGCGGTGCTCGGCACGCAGCGCGTCGAGGCGGATGCCGAGCGCACCGTCGAGGGCGTGTTCGCGATGTGGTACGGCAAGGGCCCTGGCGTCGATCGTGCCGGCGACGCGCTCAAGCATGGCAACGCCTACGGCGCGTCGCCGCACGGCGGCGTGCTGGTGGTGGCGGGCGACGATCACGGCTGCGTGTCGTCGTCGATGCCGCACCAGAGCGACTTCGCGCTGATGGGCTGGCAGATGCCGGTGCTCAACCCGTCGAATCTCGCCGACATGCTCGAATTCGGCCTGTACGGCTGGGCGCTGTCGCGTTTCTCGGGCGCGTGGGTGGGCTTCAAGGCGATCTCGGAGACGGTCGAATCGGGCTCGACGGTTGATCTCGATGCGCTCGTCACGCACTGGCCCGAGCCGCCGCCGTTCGACGCGCCGGCGGGCGGCCTGCACAACCGCTGGCCCGACCTGCCGAGCCTGACGATCGAGGCGCGGCTCGCGGCCAAGCTCGACGCGGTGCGCCATTTCGCGCGCGTGAACAGCATCGATCGCTGGATCGCGCCGAGCCCGCACGCGAGCGTCGGCATCGTGACCTGCGGCAAGGCGCATCCGGACCTGATGGAAGCGCTGCGGCGGCTCGACCTGAGCGCCGCCGATCTCGACGCGGCCGGCGTGCGCATCTACAAGGTCGGCCTGTCGTTTCCGCTCGAAACCACGCGGCTCGAGCGCTTCGTCGAGGGCCTCGACGAGGTGCTGGTGATCGAGGAGAAGGGGCCGGTGATCGAGCAGCAGATCAAGGAGCATCTGTACAACCGAAGCTCGGGCGCGCGGCCGCGCGTGATCGGCAAGCACGATGCTGCCGGCGCGCCGTTGCTGTCTGCGCTCGGCGAGCTGCGCCCGTCGCGGGTGCTGCCGGTGTTCGCCGACTGGCTGGCGCGGCATCGCCCGGCGCTCGATCGTCGCGAGCGCGTGGTGGACCTGATCGCGCCGGCCATCCTGTCGAACGCGGCCGATGCGGTCAGGCGCACGCCGTATTTCTGTTCGGGCTGCCCGCACAACACCTCGACCCGGGTGCCGGACGGCTCGGTCGCGCAGGCCGGCATCGGCTGCCATTTCATGGCGTCGTGGATGGAGCGCGACACCACCGGGCTGATCCAGATGGGCGGCGAGGGCGTGGACTGGGCCGCGCACGCGATGTTCACGCGCACCCGCCACGTGTTCCAGAACCTCGGCGACGGCACCTACTTTCATTCCGGACTCCTGGCGATCCGGCAGGCGGTGGCCGCGCGCGCCACCATCACCTACAAGATCCTCTACAACGACGCGGTGGCGATGACCGGCGGCCAGCCGGTGGACGGCAGCCTGTCGGTGCCGCAGATCGCGCGGCAGGTGGAGGCCGAGGGCGTGTCGCGTTTCGTGGTGGTGTCCGACGAGCCGCAGAAGTACGACGGCCTGCGCGACGCGTTTCCGCGCGGCACCAGCTTCCATCATCGCGACGCACTCGACGCCGTGCAGCGCGAGCTGCGCGACACCGACGGCGTGACGGTGCTGATCTACGACCAGACCTGCGCGGCCGAGAAGCGCCGCCGCCGCAAGAAGGGCGAGTATCCCGACCCGGCCCGGCGCGCCTTCATCAATGAACAGGTGTGCGAAGGATGTGGCGATTGCGGCGTGCAGTCGAATTGCCTTTCCGTCGAGGCGGTCGAGACGCCGCTCGGCCGCAAGCGCCGCATCGATCAATCGTCGTGCAACAAGGATTACTCGTGCGTGAACGGCTTCTGCCCGAGCTTCGTGACCGTCGAGGGCGCGGCGCTGAAGAAGGCGGCCGGCATCGCGTTCGACGAGGCCGCGCTGGCCGAGCGCGTGGCGGCGCTGCCGTCGCCCGCCGCGCGGCTCGAGGCGGCGCCGTACGACATGCTGGTGACGGGCGTGGGCGGCACCGGGGTGGTGACGGTGGGCGCGCTGATCAGCATGGCCGCGCACCTGGAGGGCAACAGCGCGTCGGTGCTCGATTTCATGGGCTTCGCGCAGAAGGGCGGCGCGGTGCTGTCCTACGTGCGGATCGCCGCGCGCGACGCGTGGCTGAACCAGGTGCGCATCGACACGCAGCAGGCCGACCTGCTGCTGGCCTGCGACATGGTGGTGGGCGCGAGCGCCGAGGCCTTGCAGACGGTGCGCCACGATCGCACGCGCATCGTCGTCAACACCCACCCGATCCCGAACGCCGCGTTCGTGCGCGACCCCGACGCGAGCCTGCACGCCGACGCGCTGCTCGACAAGATGCATCACGCGGCCGGCGACGCGCGCGTGTCCGAATGCGATGCGCAGGCGCTGGCCGCGCGGTTCCTCGGCGATTCGATCGGCGCCAACATCCTGATGCTCGGCTTCGCGTGGCAGCACGGGCTGGTGCCGGTGTCGCTGGCGGCGCTGATGCGCGCGCTCGAACTGAACGGCGTGGCGGTGGCCGCGAACCGGCTGGCGTTTTCGATCGGGCGGATGGCGGCGGGCGATCCGGCCGGGCTCGAGGCGTTGTGGCAGGCGCGTCATCCGGTGCGGGCCGCCGCCGCGCCGCGCACGCTCGACGCGCTGGTGGCGGATCGCGCGGCGCGGCTCGATGCCTACGGCGGCCGGCGCGTGGTGGCGCGCTACCGCACGCTGGTGGACGCCGCGCGCGCCACCGGCGACGCGCGGATCGCCGAGGCCGTGGCGACCGCGTTCTACCGGCTGCTGGCCGTGAAGGACGAATACGAGGTGGCGCGGCTCTACAGCGACGGCAGCTTTCGCGCCGCGCTCGGCGAGCAGTTCGACGGCGTGGCCGGCCGCGATTACCGGATCGCTTTCCATCTGGCGCCGCCCGCCACCACGAAGGCCGTTCACGGCGAGCGCCCGAAAAAGCAGCGTTTCGGCGGCTGGATGTGGCCGGTGCTCGGCGTGCTGGCGCGCTGCCGCGGCCTGCGCGGCACGCCGTTCGATCCGTTCGGCCGCACCGCCGAGCGCCGCATGGAGCGCGCGCTGGCCGACGATTACGCCGTCACCATGACGCGTGCGTTCGCGGCGCTTGCAGCGGGGAACGCGGGCAAAGATGGCAAAGAGGGCAGGGACGGCAACGCACAGGCCGTGGCGGCGCTCGCCGCGCTGCCCGCGAAGGTGCGTGGCTACGGGCCGGTGAAGCTGGCGGGCGTGGCCGCGATGAAGCGCGCCGAACCGGCGCTGGCCTTGCAGGCGGGCATCGAGGCGGCGACGAGCGCGGCGGTCGCGCAAGCGATCGACGCGATCAAGGGCGCGGGCGCGTTGCGCGGGATTCCGGTGGTGGTTGCGGCGAAGTAAGCCGGAGGAGCGCGGCTAAAAAACGACGGCCGCGCGGGCAACGCGCGGCCGTCGTGCTCAGGTCAGCCCTTTCTTGCGCGTCGTCAGCGCCGTCTCCGACAGGTCGATTTCGCGCATCAGCTTGGCGAGCGTCACGTCGTTGATCTTCTGCTCGGTGCGGATCCGGTACAGCGCCGCGCGCTCGGCGCGGATCGCCGCGAGCTTCATCTGCAGCTCCATGCGTTCGGCCTGCTTGGCTTCGGCGCGCAGCGTGGCGGCGTCGTCGCTGTCGTCGTCGTCGAGGCTATCGAGGCGGCGGCGGTAGAGATCCATGACGCGCGCGGTGATGTCGGTGCAGCGCGCGGCATCGGCTTCGTCGAGATCGGCGATCAGCGTGTCGTGAGTGGCGTCGATCGCGCGGATCGCCGCCTGCGCCGCCGTCGCGCGCGCCGCGCGTTCCTCGCGCAGGTGCGGGTTCGGGGTGGAGCGCAGGCCGCGCAGCAGCAGCGGCAGGCCCGCCACCGCCACCAGCAGCGAGCAGAGGATCACGCCCGAGGCGATGAAGATGGCGGTGTCGCGCCCGGCCAGCGGCGTGCCGTTGCCGAGCGTCACCGGCAGCGACAGCACGCCGGCCAGCGTGACCGCGCCGCGCACGCCGCCCACCGTCATCAGCGCGAGGGTGCGAAAGCCGGGCATGGCGCCGGTCATGCCGCGCCGCGCGGCGCGCTGGCTGGCGATCCAGCGCAGCAGCCAGATCCAGGTGAAACGGATCGCGTACAGCGCGGCCAGCATCGCCAGCACGTAGCCGATCATCGCGGCCACCAGCACGTCGCTCTCGTGGTGCGCCGACACCAGCGCGCGGCCGATGATCTGCGGCATCTGCAGGCCGAGCAGGATGAACACCATGCCGTTGAACACGAACTCGATCATCGACCAGGTGCTCTCGGCGCGCACCCGCGCGGCCACCGTGCTGCTGCGCGAGAAGCTCGTGTAATTCATCATCATCCCGGCCGCCACGGCCGACAGGATGCCTGACAGCCCGAAATGCTCGGCGATCAGGTACGACGCGAACGGGATCAGCAGCGTCATGACGATTCCGGGCGCCGGGTCGCCTTCCTGCGCGGCGTTCAGGAAGCGCGTCGACAGCAGGCTGAACAGCCAGGCCAGCGCGGCACCGGCCGCCAGGCCACCGGTCGCGACCAGCACGAAATCGAGCGACGCCTCGCGCAGCGAGAACACGCCGGTGAGCGCGGCGGCGATCGCGAACTTCAGCGCCACCAGGCCCGACGCGTCGTTCATCAGCGCCTCGCCTTCGAGGATGTGCATCAGTTGCGGCGGAATCCGGCCCTTCCCGGCGATGCCCGACAGCGCCACGGCGTCGGTGGGCGACAGCACGGCGGCCAGCGCGAACGCCACCGGCAGCGGCAGCCCCGGCACCAGCCAGTGCGCGAAGTAGCCGACCGCCACCACCGTGATGAACACCAGCCCGAACGCCAGCATCAGGATCGCGCGTCGTTGCAGGTACAGCTCGCGTTTCGGAATCCGCCAGCCGTCGGCGAACAGCAGCGGCGGGATGAACAGCAGCATGAAGATTTCGGGATCGAAGCTCACATGCAGCTTCAGGCGTGGCCAGGCCAGCAGCGCGCCGATGGCGATCTGCATGAGCGGCAGCGGCGGGCGCCAGGGCAGCAGGCGGATCACGATGCCGGACAGCGCGACCGCGAGCAGCAGGATGAGGACGGTGAAGACGATTTCCATCGATAAAGTCGGGTTCTCGTAAGGCGGGGGACCGGGCGAGTGTAGCGCGCGAAGATGAACGGCGTCGTGCCGATGCGCACCGAATTGGTGCTTTCAGGATCACGGCGCGGTGCATCGAGTCAATGGCGGCGCGGCTTTGCCCGGTTTTTGCCAGTGAGCACGGAGCTTGCTTATACCTGACGACAACACGGCGAAATGACCGAGGGTGCAATGATGAGCAGCGGATCGATAACGGGTCGCGTGCCGGCAACGGCGGCGGCCATCAGGAGGGACGTCGCATGTTGACCATGCAGCAGGAACGGCCGCTGGCGATGACGGCCCCGGTGTCGTCGGGTTCGCCCTACCGGTTCGAGCGCGAGGTGACGTCCGGCTTCGAGCGGGCGGCGTCGAGCCACCGTGATCTGGCGCTGTCGAGCATGTTTCAACCGATCTTCAGCCTGTCGCACCAGCGCGCCGTGGGCTACGAGGGGCTGCTGCGCGCGCACGATGCGCTCGACCGGCCGGTGTCGCCGCTCGACGTGTTCGGGCAGGCCGCGCGGCGCGGCGAGGCGATGCAGGTCGATCGGCTCGCGCAGGCGCTGCACCTCGAGAATTTCTCGCTGCTCGGCGCCGAGCGCGAGTGGCTGTTCCTGAACGTGCACCCGGGCGTGCTGACCGACCCGTTCCAGGCCGCCGCGCTGCTCGCGAACCTGAAGCGGCTCGACATCTCGCCGCGCCGCGTGGTGCTCGAAGTGCTGGAGCAGCGCGCCGACGATCTCGATCGGCTTGCCGAGGCGGTGCAGGAATTTCGCGGGCACGGCTTCCTGATCGCGCTCGACGATTTCGGCGCCGGCCATTCGAACATCGAACGGATCTGGCAACTGAACCCGGACATCGTCAAGCTCGATCGCATCATGCTGTCGCACGCGCAGCATCGCAGCGGGCAGATCGCGATCCTGCACGGGCTCGTCACGCTGCTGCACGAGGCCGGCAAGCTGGTGCTGATCGAGGGCATCGAAACCGAGCACGACGCGCAGGTCGCGCTCGCCTGCGAGGCCGATTTCGTGCAGGGCTATTTCTTCGGCCGGCCGGCCGCCGGGCTGACCGACGGCGCTGCCGCCTCGGCCTGCATCGGCGAGCTGACCGAGCGCTACCGCCTGCAGACCGAGGCGCGCGAGCGGCGCGACGCGCAGCGCATCGCGCCGTATCTGCGTGCGTTCGAACGTGCGGCCGAGCGGCTCGCGGCCGGCGAATCGCTCGACGAGGTGTGCTGGAACTTCCTCGCGCTCGACGACGCGGCGCGCTGCTTCCTGCTCGACGCGCATGGCCGTCAGGCCGGCCGCAACGTGGTGCTGCGCGCCGACCGCGCGTCGCACGAGACGCGCTTCCTGCCGCTCGCCGACGCGCAGGGCGCGAACTGGCTGCGGCGGCCGTATTTCCGCGCGGCGATCGCCGAGCCGCAACGCGTGCATGTGACCAAGCCGTATCTGTCGATCAACGAGGCGCTGCCGTGCGTGACGCTGTCGATCGCGGTGCGGGTAGACGATGCGGTGCGCGTGCTGTGCGGCGATATCGACTGGCACGAGGGGGCGTGGGCCACCTGAGCTGAGGCCGGCGCGGGGCGAGGTGCGGGGGGCTTCTCGGTTACGATGCCGGTTCCGCCGACCCAACCGGAGCCGCCTCCATGCCTGCCGCGCCGATCCTCCTCGAAGTCATCGCCACCACGCTGTCCGACGCGCAAACCGCCGCGCGCTCGGGCGCGGATCGTATCGAACTCGTCACCGGCCTGGCCGAAGGCGGCCTGACGCCGAGCATCGGGCTGATCGAGGCCGTCACGGCCGCCGTGGCGATTCCCGTCAACGTGATCGTGCGCCCGCATGCGCGCGGTTTCGTCTATGCGCCGGACGAACTGGCGATCCTCGAACGCGACACGCGTGCCGCGGTGGTGGCCGGCGCTTCGGGCATCGTGTTCGGCGCGCTGAACGCGCAGGGCGATATCGACACCGCCGCGCTGGCGCGCATCGTCGAGGCGGCCGGCGGCAAGCCGATCACGTTCCATCGCGCGTTCGACGTGTCGCGCGATCTCAACGCCGCGTTCGATATCTTGCTGAAGACGCCCGCCGTCACGAATGTGCTGACTTCGGGCGGGCACCCGTCGGTGCTGGCGGGGCGCGATGCGGTCACGCGGCTTGCGCGCCGTGCCGTGGGGCAATCGTGCGAAGTGCTGGCCGGCGCGGGGCTGACGGTGGAGACGATCGGCGAATTCGTGCGGATTACCGGTGTGCGCGCCGTGCATCTCGGCTCGGGCGTGCGCGAGCGCGGCGAGACCTGGGGGCCGGTGGATGCGAGGTTGGTGGGGAAGGTGCGGGCGACGCTGGATGGGGTGGGGCGCTAGGGCCGCCCAAAAACAAAACCGGCGCACCCCAACCCCTGTGCGCCGATCCCATTCAAGCCAAACAACCAACTCAGTTCGCCACCGGCCCCGGCGCGTGCGCGCACTTCACCGCGTCGGCCGCCGCGTCCACCGGCATCTGCTGCGCCGCTTCCGCGCGCATGCCGAGCCGCGCCAGCAGTTCGCGATCCTTCTGCGCCTGCGGGTTGCTGGTGGTCAGCAACTGATCGCCGTAGAACATCGAGTTCGCGCCGGCCATGAAGCACAGCGTCTGCATCGAATCGTCGAGCTGCTCGCGGCCGGCCGACAGACGCACCATCGCCTTCGGCATGGTGATCCGCGCCACCGCGATGGTGCGCACGAATTCGAGCGGATCGAGCGGCGCGGTGCCTTCGAGCGGCGTGCCCGGGATCGCGACGAGGTTGTTGATCGGCACCGATTCCGGATACGGGCTCATGTTCGCCAGTTGCGTGATCAGGCCGGCGCGTTCGCGGCGCGATTCACCCATGCCGATGATGCCGCCGCAGCACACGTTGATGCCGGCGTCGCGCACGCGGTCGAGCGTGTCGAGACGGTCCTGGTAGGTGCGCGTCGAGATCACCTGGCCGTAGAACTCGGGCGAGGTGTCGAGGTTGTGGTTGTAGTAGTCGAGGCCGGCTTCGGACAGCGCCTCGGCCTGGCCGTCGTCGAGCATGCCGAGCGTCATGCAGGTTTCGAGGCCCATCGCCTTCACGCCACGCACCATCTCGGCCAGCGGCTCGATATGGCGCTCCTTCGGGCTGCGCCACGCGGCGCCCATGCAGAAGCGCGTCGCGCCGTTCGCCTTGGCGGCGGCCGCCGCGTCGAGCACGGCGCCGACATCCATCAGCTTGCTGGCCTTCAGTTCCGTTTCGTGATGCGAGGACTGCGAACAATAGCCGCAATCTTCCTCGCAGCCGCCCGTCTTGATCGACAGCAGCGTGGAGAGCTGGATCGCGTTCGCATCGAAATGCTCGCGGTGCACCTGCTGCGCGCGGAACAGCAGATCGTTGAACGGCAGTTCGTAGAGCTTGACGACGTCGGCGACGCGCCAGCGCGGCGAGGTCGGCGCGGCGATGGTCACGGCGTCGGGCGTCTTGGCGGCGTCCGTGGCGACGGTGTGGGCTTGGCTCATGGTCGGGAGTCCTCGGTAAGAGCGGGGAGCGAATGGTTACGGCCGCGCGGCGCGCAGCGCCGTCAGCAGCCGGTCGATGTCGAGTGCCGCGGCGGCCTGGTCGGGCGCGGGCGGCGTCATATGGGCGATCTCGCCGATCAGCGGCACGCCGTGTTCGCGGTCGAGCCACTGGGCGACGGTGGCGATATTCTCGTCAGCGTACAGCATCGCGGGGTCGACGCGATTCGCGACCCAGCCGACGATGCGCAGGCCGCGCGCGGCAATCGCGTCGGCGCTCAGCAGCGCGTGGTTGATGCAGCCGAGCCGCACGCCCACCACCAGCACCACCGGCAGTTGCAGCGCGACGGCCAGATCGGCGGTGTCGCCGGTCGGGCCGAGCGGCACGCGGAACCCGCCCACGCCTTCCACCACCACGATGTCGGCCTGCCGGCAGGCCTGCGCGTGGGCGGCGACGATCGGCGCGATGTCGAGCGTCACGCCTTCCTGCGCGGCGACGATATGCGGCGCGGCGGGCGCCTTCAGCATGAACGGCGTGCGGATCGCGGGCGGCAGCGCCACGTTGGCGGCGGCGTCGAGCTGGTCGGCATCCTCGTTGTGCAGCACGCCGTCGCGTTCCTCCGCGCCGGCCGCGATCGGCTTCATGGCCGCCGCGCGCAGGCCGTGCCGCGCAAAGCCGTGCAGCAGCGCGGCCGACACGAAGGTCTTGCCGATCTCGGTATCGGTGCCGGTGACAAAGCAGGAGAGCGCGCTCATGCCGCCGCCTCCGCCAAGTCGGCACCGGCCTCGGCCAGCGCCGCTTCGAGCCGCGCCAGATCCTCGAACGAATGCGCGGCCGACAGCGACACGCGCAGCCGCGAGGTGCCGGCCGGCACGGTGGGCGGGCGGATCGCCGGCACCCACAGGCCGTGCGCGTCCATCGCGCGCATCGCGGCCAGCGTGGCGTCGTTCTCGCCGATCACGAGCGGCTGCACGGCGGTGGCCGAATCGATCGGCTGCCAGCGCGTGTTGCGCAGGATCGCGCGGGTACGTTCGATCAGCGCGGCCAGATGCGCGCGGCGCGCCTCGCCTTCGTCGCCGCCGATCAGCGCGAGGCTGGCCGACACGGCGTGCGCGACCGATGGCGGCGCAGCCGTCGTGAAGATGTAGCTGCGCGCGCGCTGGATCATCCATTCGATCAGGGTTTCGTGGGCGATCACGAACGCGCCCGCCACGCCGGCCGCCTTGCCGAGCGTGCCGACGTAGATCAGGTTCGGCGAGCGCAGCGCGTACGCGGCCGGCGCGCCGCGCCCTTGCGGGCCGAGTACGCCGAAGCCGTGCGCGTCGTCGATCACGAGCCATGCGCCGTGCGCCTCGGCCAGCGCCATCAGGCGCGGCAGCGGGGCGATCGTGCCATCCATGCTGAACACCGTGTCGGACACGATCAGCTTGGTGTCGGCCGTCGAGGCCGCGAGCAGCGCGGCCAGCGCGTCCACGTCGCCGTGCGGATACACGTGGATGTCGGCGCGCGAGAGCCGCGTGCCGTCGATCAGCGAGGCGTGGTTCAGCGAATCGGAGAAGATCGCCGCGCCGCGGCCCGTCAGCGCGGTCAGCGCGGCGAGGTTCGCCATGTAGCCGGTGCTGAAGTAGAGCGCGCGCGGCGCGTCGCAGAAGCCGCCGGAGAATGCGGCCAGCTCGTCCTCGAGCCGTGCGTGGGCGCGCGAATGGCCGCCGAGCAGGTGCGAGCCGCCGCTGCCGGAGCCGTAGCGGCGCGCGCCTTCGGCGAACGCCTCGATCAGCGCCGGATGGGCGGCCAGGCCCAGGTAATCGTTGCTGGCGAAGCTGACGATCTCGCGGCCGTCCACCGTCATGTGCGCGCTGCACGCCGTGTCGGCGATGCGGCGCACGCGGCGCAGCCCTTGCGCGTCGATCTCGGCCAGGCCGCGTTCGAGCGCGGCGAGCAGGTTGGGTTGGCTCATGCGCGCACCTCCGCGAGCGTGGCGTCGCGCGTCGCCCGGGTTTGCGCGGCGAGCAGGTTCGGCGTGCTCATGCGCGCACCTCCGCGAGCGTGGCGTCGAGCGTCGCTTGCGTTTGCGCGGCGAGCCAGTCGAGTTCGCCGTCGTCCAGCACATAAGGCGGCATCAGATAGACGCTGGTGCCGATCGGGCGCAGCAGCAGTTCGCGCTTGAGCGCCTGCTCGAAGAAGCGGCGCGAGAAGCCGCGTGCCTGTTCGGCGTCGAGCGCCACGTCGAACGCGAAGATCGTGCCGCGCTGGCGCAGATGGCGGATCTCGTCGCGCTCGCCGAGCGGCGCGAGCGCGGCGGCCAGGCGCGCGGACTTGCGCACGTTGGCGGCCAGCACGTCGTCGCTGGCGAACAGGTCGAGCGTGGCCAGTGCCGCGCGGCAGGCCAGCGGGTTGCCGGTGTACGAATGCGAGTGCAGGAAGCCGCGCGCGGTGTCGTCGTCGTAGAACGCCTCGTAGATCGCGTCGCGCGACAGCACCAGCGAGAGCGGCAGGTAGCCGCCGCTGATGCCCTTCGACAGACACAGGAAGTCGGGCCACACGCCGGCCTGCTCGCAGGCGAAGAAGGTGCCGGTGCGCCCGCAGCCCACGGCGATCTCGTCGGCGATCAGGTGCACTTCGTAGCGGTCGCACAGCGTGCGCAGGCCGCGCACGTACGACGGATCGTGCATCGCCATGCCGGCCGCGCATTGCACGAGCGGCTCGACGATCAGCGCGGCGATCGTGCCGGCTCGTTCGGCGAACAGTGCTTCGACATCGGCCAGCGCGCGCGCGGCCACGTCCTCGGCGGTCTCGCCGGGGGCGGCCTGACGCGCGTCGGGCGAGGCCGCCACGTGCGCGTGGCGGATCAGCGGGTCGTAGGCATCCTTGAACAGCGCCACGTCGGTCACGCCGAGCGCGCCGATCGTCTCGCCGTGATAGCCGTTCGCCACGCACACGAATTCGCGCTTCTCGCCGCGGCCGGCGTTGCGCCAGGCGTGGAAGCTCATCTTCAGCGCGATTTCGACGGCCGAGGCGCCGTCCGAGGCGAAGAACGCGTGGCCGAGCGTGTGCTGCGTGAGCGCGGCCAGCCGTTCGGCCAGCTCGATCGCCGGCTCGTGCGTGCAGCCGGCCAGCATCGCGTGTTCGAGCGTGTCGAGCTGCGCCTTCAGCGCCGCGTTGATGCGCGGGTTCGCGTGGCCGAACAGGTTCACCCACCACGAGCTGATGGCGTCGAGGTAGCGTGCGCCGCTGCGGTCGTACAGCCAGGGGCCGGCGCCGCGTGCGACGGGGACGAGCGGCATGCGCTCGTGGTGCTTCATCTGCGTACAGGGGTGCCAGACTGCGCGCAGGCTGCGCGCAACCCAGTCATCGGTGTGTGTGCTCAAAACGGCTCCGGAACGGGACGCGGCGCGGCGGGATTCGGGCGGGCGGCGCCCAAGGCTGCCGCGCGGGCGAATCGGCGATGGCGGCCGAGGCGCGTCGGGCTCGACGGCGGCCGCGCACGCGCCTGCGTGCAAAACCAAAACGGGCCAGAGATTAGCGCGATTCCGGGCCTGGCGCAGCATCGGTTACAAACCGGCAAAGCCTTGTCCGGCATGGTTTCGGCGATGTTTCGGGATGCTGGCGACGGTTCGGGTGTGATGTCTCGAAAAGGCCGGAGATAGCGACGGCAATCCGCGTGCATTCGATCGACGCAAATCGGGCGATGCGGGGAGGGGGGAGCGTTGGTGAAAAGGGGATGGATCGACCGTCGCCCGCGTGGGCGACGTGCGCAATGAAAGCTTCGAGAAAGGATTGATGGGCAAGACGAGGCGCGGCCGGGAAAGGCCGCGCGAGGAAAGCGATACGAAACGGTGCGAAGGTGCGAAGGCGCGAAGCGGAACTGAACGCGAGCCGAGAAGCAGCGCAGGCGTTAGCGGCTGGCCAGCGGACGCGCCACGACCGGATCGGTCGGCACGACGGCCTGCGCCGTGGCGGTGGCTTCGTTGCTGCGCCAGACCACCGAATTGTCGACCGCGTACAGGCGGCACGGGCCGGTGCCCTGCTGGCGGCAGTTGTCGAGCGCCAGCGCCATCGGGTCGTCGCCGCCTTCGGCCCACGACCACGCGCCTTCCGACGACACCGCGAACGCGCGGCTCGGATGCTGGCTCAGGAAGTGGCGGTAGCCGTCGCGGCCGGCCGCATCGAGGAACGGCACGGCGTTCACGGCGTCGATCGAGGCGTAGCCCGAGGCGGACGGCGTGTGCGGGCAGGCCACGGCGTACAGCACCGTGGTGGGCATATGCAGTTCGGCCAGGAACGCGTTGACCGACGGCCACCACACCGGCACGCCGTCGCGATCGACGATCAGGCGGTGCGCGTCGTCCTTGTAGACGCCGTAATCGACGAACAGCGTGCTCGCGCCGTGCGACACGTACGCTTCGCGCAGCTTTTCGACCAGTGCCGGCGACCAGACCGAATCGTTGTCGCCGTACATCCACAGCGACGGCACGCGGGTTTGCTCGCCATACGAATCGAATGCGCCGACCAGGTTCTTCTGCCAGCCGTCGCAGAGGTCCTGGCGCAGGCCGCCCGAGAAATTGATGATGCCGCGCACGCCCTTCGCGGCGACGGTGCCGTAGGCCAGCGAGACCAGCCCGCCGTGCGAGGTGCCGGCCACCACGATGCGGTTCGCATCGACGTACGACTGTTTGGCCATGTAATCGACGGTGGCGCTCACGTCGCTCGCCTGCGCCATGCCGTTGCGCTCGACGTCGCAGCCTTCCTGCACGTAGGTGCCGCCGGAGCCCGCGAAGCCTTCGCGGTTCGGCGCGACCACGGCGTAGCCGCGACGCACGAACTCGCGGGCGAACGCGATCGGCCGGCTGCGCGGCTGGTCATGCAGATCGCCGGGGTTCTTGCCGTGATTGAAGACGACGAGGGGGAACGGGCCGGGGCCGTTCGGCTTGAAGACGGTGGCTTCGAGCATCACGGAGCCGTTGTGATCGGCCGGAATCCGGATGATCTGCTCGTTCATGTCGGCCGTGACTTGCGGTAGGCCCGGTTCGTTGTAATCGAAACGTTCGGCAGCGGCCAGCGCGCCCGCAACGTTTGAAGACGAAACGCCGGCCGCCGGCACGGACGTTTCGGGCGTGGCAAGCGTGCCGGCCTGGGCGGCCGACAGCACGCACGCCGCCATCCAACCTGCAAACACCTTGCTCCACGCCATGTCGTGACCTATGACCCGATTCGTTTGAAACCGGATCCATCCTAGCCCGACAAATTCAGCTTGTGCAACGCAGTAAAAACCCTTTCTTTATCTGCGTTCCGTGACGGCAGCGTGAAATCAGCGTTCGCTTACATCGCCGTCGATATAGCGCCAGATTCCGTGTTCGTCGCGGGAAAAGCGGCTGGTTTCGTGCAGGCGATGGGCGCGCGAGCCTTGTTTGAAGCGCGCCACGAACTCGACGAGCGCGTGGCTCGAGTCCTGTTCGACGTGACGTTTGATGTCGAGGCCGAGCCAGCGCGTGCCGCTTTCGCCGTCGAGATCGGCGGGACAGGTGGCCGGGTCCCAGGTGGCGCGCAGGTAATCGGTCGCACCGAGCACATAGGCGGTGTAGCGCGAACGCATCAGTTGCCACGCGTTGGGGGCCGGCGTGCCGCCGTCGATCAGGGGGCCGCAACAGGCCGTGTATTGCGGTGCGCGCTCGGGCTTGCGGCTCGGTTGCGCGCCGCCGCACGGGCACGCCGCCGGGCGCTCGGGCGACTGGCTCACCACGCGAGTTCCTCGCCGTCGTACTGGAAGAAGCGGCCGTTGGACTTGGCGATGTCGGTGGCGGCGTCGGCCAGCACGCGGCGCATGCCGGTCACGCTGGTGTCGGCGTCGAGCGCGGCGGTCTCGCCGCCCATGTCGGTGCGCACCCAGCCCGGATGCAGCGACAGACAGGCCGCCTCGCGCGTTTGCAGCGCGGCGGCGCGCACCACGTTGTTGAGCGCGGCCTTGCTGGCGCGATAGAGCCAGCCGGTGGTGCCGCGCATGTCGCCGGTGCTGCCCATCTGGCTCGACACGAACGCGAGCACGCCGCGCGCGTCTTCCACGAGCGGCAGCAGGATCGGCAGCAACTGCATCGGGCCGAGCACGTTGGTGTGCATCACGGCGTCGAAGTCGGCCGCGTCGACGGTTTCCACGCCTTGCGTGCGCGGGCCGTACACGCCCGACACCACCACCGCGGTGTCGAGCCGTTCGCCGTCGAGCTTCCAGCCGAAGCCGGCGAGCTGGGCGGCGTCGGTCACGTCGAGCGCGTGGGCCGTGGCGCCGAGCGCACGCAGCGCGTCGAGCGAGGCGGCGTCGCGCGCCGTGGCCAGCACGTTCCAGCCGTCGTGCCGGTATTGACGGACGAATTCCCTGCCGAGGCCGCGTGAGGCGCCGACGATCAGGACGGTTTTCATCAGAAGGGCTCCTTGCTGGCGGGGCACGCGCCCCGCCCGGTGAATCGGATCGGGTTCAGATCAGTTCGACGGCCATCGCGGTGGCTTCGCCGCCGCCGATGCAGAGGCTGGCGACGCCGCGCTTGCCGCCGCGTGCGCGCAGCGCGCCGAGCAGCGTGACGAGGATGCGTGCGCCCGAGGCGCCGATCGGGTGGCCGAGCGCGCAGGCGCCGCCGTTGACGTTGACGCGCTCGTGGGGCAGCCCGTGCTCGCGCATCGCGGCCATCGCCACCACGGCGAACGCCTCGTTGATCTCGAACAGGTCGATATCGGCCGGCCGCCAGCCGGTGCGCTCGAACAGGCGCTGCAGCGCGCCGACCGGGGCCGTGGTGAAGCGCGACGGCGCCTGCGCGAACGTGCTGTGGCCGACCACGCGGGCGATCGACGTGGCGCCGAGCCGCTCGGCCGTCGACGCGCGCATCATGACGAGCGCGGCCGCGCCGTCGGAGATCGACGAGGCGTTGGCGGCCGTCACGGTGCCGTTCGGGCCGAACGCGGGGCGCAGCGTGGGGATCTTCTCGGGGTTCGCGGTGAACGGCTGCTCGTCGCGCGACACCACGGTGTCGCCCTTCTTGCCGGGCACGGTGACGTCCGCCATTTCCCAGGCGAACGCGCCGCTCTCGTTGGCGTGCCTGGCGCGGGCCAGCGATTCGATGGCGTAGGCATCCTGCGCTTCGCGCGTGAAGCCGAATTCGGCCGCGCATTCGTCGGCGAAGGTGCCCATCAGGCGGCCCTTGTCGTAGGCGTCTTCGAGGCCGTCGAGGAACATGTGGTCGAGCACCTGGCCGTGGCCCATGCGCATCCCGCCGCGCGCCTTCGGCAGCAGGTACGGCGCGTTGGTCATGCTCTCCATGCCGCCTGCCACGACCACCTCGGCCGAGCCGGCCAGCAGCATGTCGTGCGCGAACATCGCCGCGCGCATGCCCGAGCCGCACATCTTGTTGATCGTGGTGCAGCCGGTGCCGAGCGGCAGCTTCGCGCCGAGCGCGGCCTGCCGGGCCGGCGCCTGGCCCTGGCCGGCCGGCAGCACGCAGCCCATCAGCACTTCGTTTACCTGCTCGGGCGCCACGCCCGCGCGTTCGAGCGCCGCCGTGATCGCTGCCGCGCCGAGCTGCGGCGCGGTGAGCGAGGCGAACACGCCCTGGAAGCCCGCGATCGGCGTGCGGGCCGCCGCGGCGATGACGACGGGATCCTGATCAACAGTTGTCATGCTTGGTCTCCTTCAAGGTGTTCGCGACTTGTTCGGCGACATCGGTGAGCTGGGCCGCGTCGGCCGTCACCATGTCGTTGTCGTTCTCCTCGCCGCGCGCGCGCCCGGCCGACAGCGCATCGACGCAGCGCTGGTAGACGCCCGCCTGCTCGTCGGCCGACGACACGGCCATGCCGAGGTTGCGCATGCGGCCGTCGTGCACGCCGTACACGAGGCCGTGCACCGTCAGCGGCTGGCCGCGCGACCAGGCGTCGTTGACGATGGTGGTGCGGCACACGTTGACGACCTGCTCGATCGCGTTCAGTTCGATCAGGCGGCGGTAGCGCGCCTCGCCCACCGGCCATTCGTCGAGCAGCGCGGCATGGCGGTCGCGCACGTCCTGCACGTGGTGCAGCCAGTTGTCGGCGAGGCCCACGCGGCGGTTGTTCAGCGCGGCGTTGACGCCCGAGCAGCCGTAATGGCCCACCACCATGACGTGCTTGACCTTCAGGATGTCGACCGCGAACTGCAGCACCGACAGGCAGTTCAGATCGGTGTGGACGACCACGTTGGCGATGTTTCGGTGAACGAACACTTCGCCGGGCGGCAGGCCGATGATCTGGTTGGCCGGCACGCGTGAATCGGAGCAGCCGATCCAGAGATATTCCGGCGCCTGCTGGTCCTTCAGGCGTTCGAAGAATTGCGGATCGTCGGCGAGCTTGCGCTTGACCCAGGCTTCGTTGTTGTCGAACAGGTGGGAGAGCGGGTGAGTGTTGGCATTCATCGCGGTGGTCCGTGCTGGGGAGTGGATATCGGGCCGTCGTCTTACGCGGCGCGTGGCGCTCTGTCGGGCCGCGCGAAGCGCGCCGGGTAGCGCACGCTGAAGCGTAGCGACGGGTCGTAAGGAAAAAAATCAGGCAGTTCGCCGCGCGTCACGCGGTCCTGGCTGTCCTGCCAGAGCGCCGTCTCGAAGAAATCCGGATGCTGGGCCAGGAACGCCTCGCGCACGCGCGGGTCGCCGAGCAGGAACGGCCGGTAGGTTTCGGGGAAGATGTCGCGCGGGCCGACCGAGTACCACGGCTCGTCCGACATTTCGTCTTCCTCGTGACGCGGCGGCGGCACGCGGCGCACCGCGCAATCGGTCAGGTATTCGATCTCGTCGTAGTCGTAGAACACCACGCGGCCGTGGCGCGTCACGCCGAAGTTCTTGTAGAGCATGTCGCCGGGGAAGATGTTCGCCTGAATCAGCTCCTTGACGGCATTGCCGTATTCCCTGACGCCGTGCGCGACCTCGGCGTCGCTGCCGTGCTGGAGATACAGGTTCAGCGGGGTCATGCGGCGCTCGATGTACAGATGCCGGATCACGACGCTGTCGCCTTCGTATTCGAGCAGCGACGGCACTTCCTGCTCGAGCTCGCGCAGCAGCGCGTCGTCGAGCCGCGCGAGCGGCAGCGCGACGCTCGAATATTCGAGCGTGTCGGCCATGCGCCCGAGGCGGTCATGGCGCTTCACGAGCTGGTACTTCTCCATGATGCGTGCGCGCGAGGTGTCCTTCGGCGGCGGGAAGCGATCCTTGATCACCTTGAACACGTACGGGAACGACGGCAGCGTGAACACCAGCATCACGAGCCCCTTGATGCCCGGCGCGACGATGAAGCGGTCGCTCGAATGCGAAAGGTGATGCAGCAGGTCGCGATAGAACAGGTTCTTGCCCTGCTTCTGCAGGCCGAGCGAGGTGTAGATCTCGGCCTTCGGCTTGCCCGGCATGATCGTGCCGAGAAAGCCGGCGTAGGCCGACGGGATATCCATGTCGACGAGGAAATACGAGTGCGCGAAGCTGAACACCACCTGCAACTGCTCGCGTCGCAGCAGCGCCGTGTCGAGCGCGAGCGCGCCGCTCTCGGCATGACGCACCGGCACCGCGAACGGCAGCGTGCGATCGCCGTTGATGATGCGGCCGACGATCCACGCGCTCTTGTTGCGGAAGAACAGCGAGGACAGCACATGGATCTGGAAGTTGGCCGCCTCGTCGAACGCGCCGAATTCGTCGTCGATCGCCTGCATCAGGCAGGCCGTGTCGCGCGCCAGATCCTCGAACGGCGGCGCGAGCTGGAAGTTCGTGACGATCCGTTCGAGCGTGGCGGCCAGGCCGTCGCGCGCCGGGTAATAGGCGCGATAGGTGGGCTTGGCGGCCGGCGCGGCGTTCTCCAGGTACTCGGTCGAGATCGCCGGGCGCACGAAGATGAACGCGTTATGGAAATACGAGCGGTGCAGGATCTTGCAGCACACCGAGTTGAAGAAGGTTTCCGCGCACTCGGGTTGCAGGTGCGTGGTCAGCAGGCCGATGTAGTGGAGCTTGATCTGCTGCCAGACTTCGTCGTCGATGGTTGCGGCGTCGTATTCGTCTTCGAGCAGGATCACGCATTCGCGCACGCGCGCGTCGTAGGACGTGATGCGTTCGCGCGCCAGCGCCTGCAGGCCATGCCAGTCACGGGCCTCGAACCGGGCTTTCGCTTCAATGGCCGCATCCCGGAAGATCCGGTAATGGCGATCGAAGTTTTCCAGCATCGTCTGGGCGACATCGAAACCGATTTGCGACGATAGCAGTTTGGGAAAGTGGTGCATGGGCCGTCCGTGCTCGTGGCTGGGCGAGCCGCCATTTTACCGCCGCGCCGGGCGGAAACCTAAGGCGCGCGCGGCCGTGACGGGGGCGGTACGGGGCCGGATCGGCGAGGTTCGCGGCGGATGCCGGCATCTTCCGGCAAGCGGCCGGGTTCGGGGGCGATCGTGGCGGGAAATATTTTTGCCGCGCCGATGCGTGTGCCGATGGCCGCGGCGCCTGACCGCCCCGGTCGCGCCGCGCCGTGCGAACGGCGCCGCACCACCCGCGCTAGAATCGACCCACTCCCCGCCGCCGATTCCGGCGCAAGCCCGCACACAACAGACGAGACGCTATGAACGCCCTGGAACACCAACTCGACTACCCGTTCGCCGACACGCTGCCGCCCGCCGGCGACTTTCTCGAAGTCGCGCCGGGCGTGCGCTGGCTGCGCATGCCGCTGCCGTTCTCGCTCGATCACATCAACCTCTGGCTGCTGCGCGACGAGATCGACGGGCAGGCCGGCTGGACCGTGATCGACTGCGGGATCGCGTCCGACGACATTCGCCGCCACTGGGAGCAGGTATTCGATGCGCACCTCGATGGCCTGCCCGTGCTGCGCGTGCTCGTCACGCATTGCCACCCCGATCACCTCGGGCTGGCGAACTGGCTGTGCGAGGGCGGCGACCGCCGCCGCTGGCAGGTGCGGCTCTGGATGACGCTCGGCGAATATCTGTTCGGCAACGTGATGGCGGCCGGCAACGGCTCGAACGCGGGCGGCCCGGCGGCGGCCGAGCACTTCGCGCGCCACGGCCTGACCGACGAGGCCAAGCTCGACACGCTGCGCAACCGCAACAGCTACTACTCGAACCTGGTGCCCGCGGTGCCGGCGCGCTACCGCCGGCTGCGCGACGGCGACACGGTGACGATCGGAGCGCGCCGCTGGGAGGTGGTGACCGGTTTCGGCCATTCGCCCGAGCACTGCGCGCTGCATTGCGCCGACGACAAGCTGCTGATCTCGGGCGACATGGTGCTGCCGCGCATCTCGACCAACGTGTCGGTATTCGATCTGGAGCCCGAAGCGAACCCGCTGCGGCTCTACCTCGATTCGCTGGCCCGCTACGAGCCGATGGCGGAAGACACGCTGGCGCTGCCGTCGCACGGCAAGCCGTTTCGCGGCGTGCGCACGCGCATCCAGCAGTTGCGGGAGCATCATGCGGCGCGGCTCGACGAAGTGCGTCAGGCGTGCGCCGAACAGCCGACGAGCGCGGCCGACATCGTGCCGATCATGTTCCGCCGCCGCGAGCTCGACGTGCATCAGCTCACGTTCGCGCTCGGCGAGGCGATCGCGCATTTGCACCTGCTCTGGCTGGATGGCGAGCTGGTGCGCGAGACGGGCGGGGATGGGGTGTTCCGGTTCCGCGGCGCGGGCGCGCCGCGCTGAGGACCGGCAGACAAGCGGGCAGCGGACCCGGTCGACCCAGGCCGCCGCCCGCCCGAGGTGGCTTACTGCACCGAGACGGCGCCGAAGTTCTGGCGGCCGAACGGGCTGACGTGATAGCCGCTCACGTTCGGGCGCGTGATGGCATAGGCGGTCGGATAGCCGAGCGGGATCCACACGGCCTGATCGTGGATGATCTTCTGCGCCGCTTCATAGGCCTTGGTGCGCTTGGCCACGTCGGCGGTGTCCTTGCCGTCGGCGATCAGCTTGTCGAGCTGCGGATCGCAGTAGCGCGCGAAGTTGATGCCCGACTTCACGGCGTTGCAACTGAACAGCGGCGACAGATAGTTGTCCGGATCGCCGTTGTCGCCGGCCCAGCCCATGAACAGCATGTCATGCTGGCCGAGCTTGGCCTGCTTGATCAGCTCGCCCCATTCGATCACCTTGACCTCGGCCTTCACGCCGATCTTCGCGAAATCGGCCTGCAGCAGTTCCGCGCCGGCCTTCGGGTTCGGGTTCAGCACGCTGCCCGTCGGGCGCACCCAGATGGTGGTCGAGAAGCCGTTCGGGAAGCCGGCCTGCGCGAGCAGTTGCTTGGCCTTGGCCGGATCGTACGGGTAGGCCGAGATCGACTTCGCGTAGCTCCAGGTGTTCGGCGGATACGGGTTCACGGCCGGCGTCGCGGTGTTGTCGAACACCACCTTCAGGTAGGTCGTGCGGTCGAACGCCAGGTTCAGCGCCTCGCGCACCTTCGGGTTGTCGAGCGGCTTGTGCTCGGTGTTGAGCGCGACGAACGCGGTCATGAACGCGGGCGTCTGGACCACCGTGACGGCCTTGTCGCCCTTCGCGGCGGCCACGTCCTGCGGCTTCGGCGACAGCGCGATCTGGCATTCGCCGGCCTTCACCTTCTGCGCGCGCACGGTCGCGTCGGGCGTGATCGCGTAGATCAGCCGGTCGACCTTCGGCTTGGCGCCCCAGTAGGTCGGGTTGACGTCGTAGCGGATCACGGCATCTTTCGTGTAGCTCTTGAGCACGAACGGGCCGGTGCCGATCGGCTTGGCGTTCAGGTCCTGCTGCTTGCCGGCCTTCAGCAACTGGTCGGCGTACTCGGCCGAGTAGATCGACGCGAAGCCCATCGTCAGGATCGGCACGAATGTGGCGTTCGGCTCGTTCAGCTCGAACTTCACCGTGTGGTCGTCCACCTTCGACACCGCTTTCACCAGCTTCACCAGGCCCATCGATTGCGCGTGCGGGAAGCCGCTCGCGCCGGCCACCTTGTGCCACGGGTTGTCGTTGTCGAGCATGCGCTCGAACGTGAACACCACGTCGTCGGCGTCCAGCGTGCGGGTGGGCTTGAAGTAGTCGGTGGTCTGGAACGCCACGTTCGGGCGCAGATGGAACGTGATCGAGCGGCCGTCGGCGCTGACGTCCCACTTGTCGGCCAGTGCCGGCGTGACCTTCTTGGTGGCTTCGTCGTACGACACCAGCGTGTTGAAGATCACGTCGGCCGATGCGTTGGTGGTGACGAGCGAGTTGAACTGCACGACGTCGAAGCCATCCGGGCTCGATTCGGTGCAGACCGTGAGCGGCTTCGCGGTGGCGAGGAGAGGGGCGGCGGCGACGAGCGCGGCGGCGGCGAACATCGTGAAACGCATGAGATCTCCCACGGGCTTGGTCTGTTGTCGGCTGGCGCGGCGGCTCGCGGCCGGGCGCCGGGCAACTAGGATACCGTCAAAGCGGGCAAGGTGTGAAAGCATGTCGGAAGGCGCGCGGCGATCGCGGCGCGGCCGCCGTGGCGGCGGAGATGACGGTTGCGGACGCATCGGGATCGGCGCCGGGCCGGCCGCGCGCTGTTGTTTTCCGGTGCATCGGGGGCGGGCGGTGGCCGCGCCCGTTATTCGCCGGGCCGGCCCGGCGTGCGCGGCTTGCGCGGCGCCTTCTCGAACACGCGGTCGTAGAGCCAGCGCGGCGCGACGTGCAGAATTTTCGCCACCATGCCCATCTGCCACGGGATCACGCGGAACGCGTCTTGCGCCGCGATCGCGCGCAGCGCGCGGTCCGCGAAGTGGTCGGCATCCATCAGGAACGGCATCGGATACGGGTTGTGCTCGGTCATCGGCGTGCGGATGTAGCCGGGCGCGATGGTGACCACGCCGACCTGCGAGGGCCGCAGCTCGACGCGCAGCGCTTCGAGGTACTTGAGCGCGGCCGACTTGGAGGCGCTGTAGGCGCCCGAGCCGGGCAGCCCGCGCACGCCGGCCACGCTCGCCACGCCGACCAGCGTGCCGCGCCGCCGCGCCTTCATCTCGGCGACGAACGGCTCGAAGGTGGCGACCATGCCGTAGTAGTTGATATCCATGATCTCGCGGAACGCCGCGAGATCGCCTTCGCCGGTGATCGCGCCCTTGCTGATGCCGGCGTTGGCGATGACCACGTCGGGCCAGCCGTGCTCGGCCACGAAGGCCGCGGCGGCGCGCTGCAACGCCTCGGCGTCGCGCACGTCGGCGGGAAAGATCGAAACGGGGAGGGCGGGATGTTGCCGCGCGAAATCGGCGAGCGCCTCGGCGCGGCGGGCAACCAGCCCGAGCGTCGCGCCCTGCCGTGCGTAGGCAGCGGCGAGCGCGAGCCCGAGGCCGCTCGATGCGCCGGTGATGAAGACCTTGAGTGGAGCGGTCATGCCGGCGTCCCGAGCGGTAGGAGGGGTTTTACAGCTTCTTGTCCTTGACCTGCTGGACGATCCAGTCGAGCACCGGCGCCGTGCCTTCGATGCTGCCCGTGTACGACGGCCCCGACTTGTACTTGCCCTGGATCACGACCGTCGGCACGCCGTCGATCGCATAGCTCTTGGCCAGTTCGCCGGCCTGCTTGACCTGGCCTTGCACGCTGAACGAGTTGTAGGTGGCCAGATACTTCTGCTTGTCGATGCCTTGCGTGGCCAGGAAATCGGCCTGCGCCTGCGGCGTCAGCAGATAGTTCTTTTCCTTGTGGATCGCGTTGAACACGGCCGGCGTGTCCTTCTCGGCCACGCCGAGCGCGTTCAGCGTGTAGTACATCCCCGTGTGCGGCAGGAAATCGTCGCGGAACGCCACCGGCACGCGCTTGAACACGATGTTGTTGCCTTGCTTCTTGACCCACGCCTCGAGCGTCGGCTCGAATTCGTAGCAGTGCGGGCAGCCATACCAGAAGAACTCGATCACTTCGACCTTGCCGGCCGGCGCCGACACCGGCTGCGGCGACTTCATGATTTCGTAGTCCTTGCCGGCGACCGGAGCGGCCGACGCGGCCTGCGCGACGAGGCC
>NZ_BAAILN010000087.1:43247-45407 GCF_054589155.1 Burkholderia sp. 3C | reverse complement strand
ACAGGAACAGCGTGCTGAGCAGTTTTTTCATGTTGGGGTTTCGAACGGTTGCGTGGGGCCGGCCGCGGCCGGCCGGCTTGCTGGCTTACTGTTTCGTGAAGCGGATCACCGCGGTATCGACACCGGCATCGGACAGCCGCTGGCGGGCGGAGTTCATCTCGTCGAACTTGTTGAACGGGCCGACCCGCACGCGATAGTACGTGACGCCGCTGACATCGCGCTTGGAGACCTTCGACTCGAAGCCCTGGAAGCCGAGGCGTGCGCGCTGCTGCTCGGCGTCGGATTCGGTCTTGTAGGCGCCCACTTGCAGGAAGTAGCCGCTGTTGGCGTCGGCCGGGTTGGCGGCGGACGGCGTCGAGCCGGCCTTCGGCGGCTGCTGTTGGGCGGTTTTCGGCGCTTGCGTGCCCGTGCTGCTGCCCGGGTTGGCGGCCGTGGCCGGCGCTTGCGGCTTCTTGGCGGGCGGCGGCGTGACCGGGTTGTTGTCGGCCGGCTTCGGCGCGACGGCCACGCCGTTGCTGTCCGACGAGGACGAACCGCTGTTCGTGCCCGGCACTTCGACGATCTGCGGCTCGGGCAGCAGCGGCGGCTGGGTCTGGTTCGCGGCCTGGCCCGGCGCGGTGTTCGGCGGGGCCGGCTGGGCGGCTTGCGGCGTGACCGGCTGGCCCGGCGTCTTGCCTTGCAGCGCGCGGTTCGGATCGAATTGCGGCTGGCTGGCGCTGTTGTCGGCGGGCGGCGCCACCTTCGACACGAACGGCGACGGCGCGCGCGTGATGTAGAGCGCCACCACCACGGCGATCGCGAGGCCGACAATCAGGCCCAGCACGATGCCAAGAAAGGTTCCCCCGGCTTGTTTCGACGGTTTCGACGTGCGGCGCGGTTTTGCCATTGCTTGAGTCACCTGCTAAAAGAAGTCGTGAAACGGGATGGGTGGCGCGGCCGCGCGAGCGCACGGCCGCCGATGCCGGCCCGGTGCTTACATCTTGTTCGGCGACGACACGCCGAGCACCGCGAGGCCGTTCGCCAGCACCTGGCGCGTCGCGGCCAGCAGCGCGATGCGTGCGGTACGCTGCGCTTCGTCGTCGACCAGAACGCGCTCCGCATTGTAGAACGAGTGAAACTCGCCCGCGAGGTCGCGCAGGTAGAACGCGACCGCGTGCGGGGCCAGCTCGCCGGCCGCGTGCGTCAGCATGTCGGGGAATTCCGCCAGCTTCTGCAGCAGCGACATGGCGGCCTTGCTGTCGAGCAGGGAGAGATCCGCGCTGCCGAGGATCGACTCGTCGGCGCCATGACGCGATTTCCACTCGTTCAGCACCGAGCAGATCCGCGCATGCGCGTACTGCACGTAATACACCGGGTTCTCGTCGTTCTGCTTCAGCGCCAGGTCGATATCGAACACGAATTCCGTGTCAGCCTTGCGAGAGATGAGGAAGAAGCGCACGGCATCGCGGCCGCGCGTGATGGTGGCTTCGTCGAGCTGCTCGGGGGAGGTTTCCGAGCCCTGCGACGCGCCGCCCGACCATTCGATCAGGTCGCGCACCGTCACGTAGCTGCCGGCGCGCTTCGAGATCTTCACTTCCTGGCCGTCGCGCATCACCGTGACCATCTTGTGCAGTACGTAGTCGGGATAGCCCTTCGGGATGCCGAGGTGCAGGCCCTGCAGGCCGGCGCGCACGCGCGCGATGGTGCCGTGGTGGTCCGAGCCCTGGATGTTGATGACCTTGGTGAAGCCGCGCTGCCACTTGGCGACGTGGTAGGCGACATCCGGCACGAAGTACGTGTAGGTGCCGTCGGTCTTGCGCATCACGCGGTCCTTGTCGTCGCCTTCGTCGGTCGTGCGCAGCCACAGCGCGCCTTCCTGTTCGTAGGTCATGCCGGCATCGACCAGCGCCTTCACCGTGCTCTCGACGCGGCCTTCCTGATACAGCGACGATTCGAGGTAGTACTGATCGAAACGCACGCCGAACGCCTTCAGGTCGATGTCCTGCTCGCGGCGCAGGTAGGTCACCGCGAACTTGCGGATCGCCTCGATATCCTCGATGTCGCCCTTGCCGGTGACCGGCTCGCCGTCGCTGGCCTCAACGGTGGCGCCGGCCAGGTATTCGCGGGCGATGTCGGCAATGTATTCGCCGTTGTAGGCCGCTTCGGGCCAATCGGCGTCGC
>NZ_BAAILN010000087.1:37334-43156 GCF_054589155.1 Burkholderia sp. 3C | reverse complement strand
GATGGGCGTGCGCGCGGCACTGCGTGGACAGCGCCAGGTTGCCGATCTGCACGCCGGCGTCGTTGTAGTAGAACTCGCGGTGCACCGCGTAGCCCTGGGTGGCCAGCACGTTGGCCAGCACGTCGCCGAGCGCGGCCTGGCGGCCGTGGCCGACGTGCAGCGGGCCGGTGGGGTTGGCCGAGACGAATTCGAGCAGCACGCGTCGGCCGGCGTCGTGTTCCGAGCGGCCGAAGGCCTCGCGCTCGGCGAACACCGCGCCGATCACGGCCTGCTTCGAGGCTGCGGAGAGGCGCAGGTTGATGAAGCCGGGGCCGGCGATTTCCGCGGCCTCGACCAGCCCGGCCGCGGCCGGATGCGTGCCGATGGCGGCGACGATCTTCTCGGCCAGTTGGCGCGGATTGGTGCCGAGCGGCTTGGCGAGCTGCATCGCGACGTTGCAGGCCGCGTCGCCGTGCGCGGCGGCCTTCGGGCGCTCCAGCGTGATCGCGGGCGTGACGAAGGCGGCTTCGGCGTCGCCTTTCAGGGCCTGGACGACCTGCTTCACGCAATCGGCGAGCAGGGTTTCGAGAATGTGTTTTTGGGCAGGCAGCATGCTGTCGGGAAGGGTCGTTGTCGGCGGCCGCGGGAGGCCGGCCGGCGGCGCGCCCGGCGGCGCGCGTTTCAGGGATCGCTGAATTTTAACAGGTGCTAATATGCCGCTCAGACGCAAAGCGTCGGCGCGACCCATTTACCCCCGCGCCAGCCGGCCGACGAGCCGGCAAGCACAACAAAAGCTGAAAGGATATTGCGATCATGATTACGTTCAAGAGCAAGGCGGCACAGGATCTCGACGTGCTGAAGGACTTCGCGGTGTATGTACTGGGCATCGTCGGCAAGCCGCTCGGCGAGCGCGGTGTGATCACCCACGACGAGCTGGACGGCGCGATCGCGAAGCTCGAGGCGGTGACCGACCAGGCCCGCCGCGCCAGCGCCGAGCACGGCGGCCATTTCCACGAAGAAGATACCGACCACTCCCACCACGAAGTCGCGCCGAGCGTCGCGCAACGCGTGGCGCCGTTCCTCGGCATGCTGCGCGCGGCGAAGGCGCAGAACGCGGACGTGCATTGGGGGTTTTGAGGCGCTTTGCCCGACCTCGCGGGGTGCCCGATGCGGCGCCTCATCCAAACGAAGCCCAGGTTTATCCCTGGGCTTCGTCGTTTACGGCGCGTTTCTCGGTACGTCGCTGGCCTCCCGCCTTGGGTGATGTGCGTGCAATCGCCGCAGATCGTGAAAAATCAGAAGAATCCCATGGAAGTGTGATGCCGAATGTCGAAAGCTCCCGGTCTTGAACGTCAGCCTCGGGAGGCCATCAAGCGTGAAGCGATATATGCTGAAAAAAGGCGACACATCGTCGAGCGGCGGCATCGTCGTCGAGGGTATCGACGGCTGCATGCACGAGGGAACGCCGCTGACCTTCGTCGGGGCGCGGGTTTTCTGCCACGCGTGTCAGTCGGTCGGGACGATCGTCGCGCAAGGGCCGCGCTGGCCTGACCACAAACACGGCAAGGAGCAGGCGCTCGAAGGCGATCGCTGCGTTTGCCAATGCTCGCCGTCGCCGGTCATGGTCGCGTCGCAGAGCGAGCGCTTTCATGAGATGGACGTGCATGCCGTTGCTGCCCTGGGCTACGATGCTGCCGGCCAAGCGACTGCTCCGGCCTATCGCAGCCACCACGACGAGCAGGTGCGGGTTCTGGATATGCGGGGATCCGCCGCCACCGGCGTGCCGTATCATGTCGTCACGACTCACGGCACGGGATCGATTCGCAACGCGCGGCCGGGCTGGATGGCCGTCGAATGACGCCAGCCCGGCCCGGTTCTTACAGCAACGGCGCCAGCGCCCGCCGCGCGTCCTTCTCCGACAGCGACATCCGCGCCGCGAAATCGGTCACCTGGTCGTTGCCGATCTTGCCGACGGAGAAATACGTGCTGTCGGGGTGCGCCAGATAGAAACCCGACACGCTCGCCGCCGGCAGCATCGCCAGCGATTCGGTCACGCTCATGCCGATCTCCTCGGCGCGCAGCACGTCGAACATCGCCTGCTTGACGAGGTGGTCCGGGCAGGCCGGGTAGCCCGGCGCCGGGCGGATGCCGGTGTATTTCTCGGCGATCAGCGCTTCGTTGTCGAGCGTCTCGCCGGCCGCATAACCCCACAGCTCGCGGCGCACGCGCGTGTGCATCGCCTCGGCGAACGCTTCGGCGAAGCGGTCGGCCAGCGCCTTCAGCATGATCGCGCTGTAGTCGTCGTGATCGGCCTCGAACTGCTTTTCCTTTGCCTCGACGCCCAGCCCGGCCGTCACGGCGAACAGGCCGATGTAGTCGGCCACGCCCGATTCCTTCGGCGCGATGAAATCGGCCAGCGAGCGGTTCGGGCGCATCACGCCGTCCACCACCGGGCGCACGCTCTGCTGGCGCAGGTTGCTCCAGCGCATCGCAACTTCGGTGCGGCTGTCGTCGGTGTAGATCTCGATGTCGTCGTCGCCCACGGTGTTGGCCGGCAGCAGCGAGATCACGCCGTTCGCGGTCAGCCAGCGGCCCTGGATCAGGCGCGACAGCATCGATTTGCCGTCCGAGAACACGCGTCGCGCCGATTCGCCGACGATCTCGTCGTTGAGGATCGCCGGGTACGGGCCGGCCAGGTCCCAGGTCTGGAAGAACGGGGCCCAGTCGATGTAGTTCGCCAGCTCGGCCAGGTCGTAGTTCTTGAACACGCGGCGGCCGATGAACTTCGGCTTGACCGGCGTGTAGCTCGACCAGTCGACCTTGGTCTTGTTGGCGCGCGCCTCGGCCAGCGTGACCATCGGCGTCTGCTTCCGGTTCGCGTGCTGGTCGCGGATGCGGTCGTATTCGCTCTTGAGGTCGTCGAGGTAGCGCGTGGCGCCCTCGTCCGACAGCAGGCTCGACGCCACCGACACCGAGCGCGACGCATCCGGCACGTACACCACCGGGCCTTCGTAATGCGGCGCGATTTTCACGGCGGTGTGCACGCGCGAGGTGGTCGCGCCGCCGATCAGCAGCGGGATCTTCTTCACGCGGAAATAATCGTCGCGCTGCATTTCGGATGCGACGTAGGCCATTTCCTCCAGGCTCGGCGTGATCAGACCCGACAGGCCGATGATGTCCGCGCCCTCGACCTTCGCCTTCGCGAGGATCTCGTTGCACGGCACCATCACGCCCATGTTGACCACTTCGAAGTTGTTGCACTGGAGCACCACCGACACGATGTTCTTGCCGATGTCGTGCACGTCGCCCTTGACGGTGGCGATCACGATCTTGCCCTTCGCGCGCACGTCGCCGCCCGCTTCCGCGAGCAGGCGCTTTTCTTCCTCGATGAACGGGATCAGGTGCGCCACGGCCTGCTTCATCACGCGCGCCGATTTCACGACCTGCGGCAGGAACATCTTGCCCTGGCCGAACAGGTCGCCCACCACGTTCATGCCGTCCATCAGCGGGCCTTCGATCACGTTGATCGGGCGGCCGCCGGCGGCGTGAATCTTGGCGCGGGATTCTTCGGTGTCCTCGACGATGAAGTTCGTGATGCCGTGCACCAGCGCATGCGCGAGCCGTTTCTCGACCGGCTGGTTGCGCCATTCGAGGTTCTCTTCCTTCTTCGCGGCGCCCGTCTTGAACTTGTCGGCCACTTCGAGCAGGCGGTCGGTGGCGTCGTCGCGGCGGTTCAGCACCACGTCTTCCACGCGCTCGCGCAGGTCGGCGTCGAGATCGGCGTATACGCCGAGCTGGCCCGCGTTGACGATGCCCATGTCCATGCCGGCCTGGATCGCGTGATACAGGAACACGGTGTGGATCGCCTCGCGCACCGGATCGTTGCCGCGGAACGAGAACGACACGTTCGACACGCCGCCGCTGATCTTCGCGTACGGCAGATTCTGCTTGATCCAGCGGGTGGCTTCGATGAAGTCGACCGCGTAGTTGTTGTGCTCCTCGATGCCCGTGGCGACCGCGAAGATGTTCGGGTCGAAGATGATGTCCTCGGGCGGGAAGCCGCATTCCTCCACCAGCACCTGGTACGAGCGCGTGCAGATTTCGGTCTTGCGCTCGTAGGTATCGGCCTGGCCGGTTTCGTCGAACGCCATCACCACGGCGGCCGCGCCGTAGCGGCGGATCAGTTTCGCGTGGTGGATGAACGGTTCCTTGCCTTCCTTCAGCGAGATCGAGTTGACGATCGCCTTGCCCTGCACGCATTTCAGGCCGGCCTCGATCACGTCCCACTTCGACGAATCGATCATGATCGGCACGCGCGCGATGTCCGGCTCGGACGCGATCAGATTCAGGAAGCGGACCATCGCCGCCTTCGAATCGAGCATCGCCTCGTCCATGTTGATGTCGATCACCTGCGCGCCGTTCTCGACCTGCTGGCGCGCGACCGCGAGCGCCTCGTCGAACTGGCCGTTCAGGATCATCCGTGCGAACGCCTTCGAGCCGGTCACGTTGGTGCGTTCGCCGACGTTGATGAAGAGGGTGCCCTGGGTGACGTTGAACGGCTCGAGGCCGGCAAGTCGCATGGTGTGGTCGGTCATGGCGGTGCGGGTGCGTATCGTAGGGGGCGCGGTTCGGCGCCCGCGCATCAGGCGGCGCGGGCGGGGGCGAGGGCGTGACTCAGGCGGCTTCGTCTTCGCTGTAATGCGTCGGCCAGCGGCGCGGCTTCACGTCGGCCAGCGCCTTGGCGATTTCGGCGATGTGCGCCGGCGTGGTGCCGCAGCAGCCGCCGGCCAGGTTCACGAGGCCGGCCTGCGCGAACTCGCGCAGCAGGCTCGAGGTGACGTCGGGCGTTTCGTCGAAGCCGGTGTCGGCCATCGGGTTCGGCAGGCCCGCGTTCGGGTAGCAGGACACGTAGGTGTCGCAGAGCTTGGCCAGTTCGGCGATGTACGGGCGCATCAGCGCCGCGCCGAGCGCGCAGTTCAGGCCGAACGTGAGCGGGCGCACGTGGCGCAGCGAATTCCAGAACGCCTCGACGGTCTGGCCCGACAGGATGCGGCCGGATGCGTCGGTGACGGTGCCCGAGATCATGATCGGCAGCAGCTCGCCGGTGTCCTCGAACAACTGGTCGAGCGCGAACAGCGCGGCCTTCGCGTTCAGCGTGTCGAAGATCGTTTCGACCAGGAACAGGTCCACGCCGCCGTCGAGCAGCGCCTTGGCCTGCTGATAGTACGCATCGCGCAGTTCGTCGTAGGTGACGTTGCGCGCGCCCGGATCGTTGACGTCGGGCGAGATGCTGGCCGTTTTCGGCGTCGGGCCGATTGCGCCCGCAACGAAACGCGGCTTGTCCGGCGTCGAGTACTTGAGCGCGGCCTCACGGGCGAGACGCGCCGATTCGACGTTCATTTCCACGACGAGATGCTCCATCTCGTAGTCGGCCTGCGCGACGGTGGTGGCGCCGAACGTGTTGGTTTCGACGATGTCGGCGCCGGCCGCGAAGTATTGATCGTGGATCTCGCGGATCGTGTCGGGCTGCGTCAGCGACAGCAGCTCGTTGTTGCCCTTGATGTCGCGATGGAAATCGGCGAAGCGCGGGCCGCGATAGGCGGCTTCGTCGTATTTGTATTGCTGGATCATCGTGCCCATCGCGCCATCGAGGATCAGGATCCGGCTTTGCAGCAGCGCGGGCAGGTCGGCGCCGCGCGTGTAGGGCGCGGCGGGGGCGAGACGGATGGACGGCTTGGTCGGCATGGCGAGCGGGCGGCGATGTCGGGAAAACCGCCATTGTAGCGGGTGCGCGGCTGCGCCGCCCGGCGTGGCGGACAATTGCGCGCCCAATGAAAACCCCC
>NZ_BAAILN010000087.1:26857-37161 GCF_054589155.1 Burkholderia sp. 3C | reverse complement strand
CGCGCGCCGCCTTGGCGGCGCGCGAACCGGCTAGTGCAGCACCACCGGCTGGGTCATCAGGCTGTCGAACTGGCCGAGGAATTCATCGACTTCGTCGAGCGAGGGCTCGTCCTCGATCAGTTGCCGGACATGGTCGCGGAAACGTGCCGCCAGTTCGCCTTCGATAAAGATCTCGCGCTGCGCATTCTTGTCCACAATCTCGTAGCCGCCCGAATTCATGGCGTGGTGACCGAGCTGCGGAGGAAATTCGACTACGCAGTAGTTGGGGCTGTTGTAGATCATTTGCATGGCGGCACTCCTCTTCGCTGTGGCTTTCAGGCCGAATGCTCCAAAGATGGGGCGGGCCTGGCCGGTTTCAAGGGGTTGGCGCTGCACGCCCGCGTGTGGCTTTGGGCGCAATCGGTTAGAGACCGATTTCGATGAAACGTTTCCGATTCTCCTCTCGTCTGCGAGTCACGTTGCAAAACATTGTCAACAGTGTGTCGCAAGTTTACCGGGAAGCAAAAAAACTTGTGGGGTCGGTCGAAATTACCGGGATGGGGAGGCGGGCGTGGAGGCCGGTGCGGCGGCGGGCGGGGCTTCGGTGGCGGAGGTCATCGATGCCGGCGACGCAGCCGAGGCGACTGGCGAGTCGGATGCGGCCGACGCCGGTTCCGGGGCCGAAGCCGGTTCGGCATCCGCCGCCGCCGATTCGTCATACCCGAGCCCGATCGTCGGCGCGCCGCGCCCCTGCCACAGCAGTTCGATCTCGGTGCCGTTCGGCTCGGTCTGCACGAGCCGCACCGGCAGCCAGTCGAGCGACGGCGCGAGCCAGATGTCGATGCGACGCGTATCGCCCGCGCGCCGCGGCAGGCGGCGGAAGTGGCGCGTTTCGAGCGACGTGGTGGCGGTGCGGATGGTTTCGTCGCCGATCGTCACGATGGGCCAGGTTTCGCCGCTGTTGTTGTCGATCACGAAGAATTCGCGCGCGACGCCCGGCTTGTAGACATCCGGCGCGCCGTGCACGAGGCCGGACAACTGCATCAGCAGGCTGAAGCGGTCCTGTGTGCCGTCGGCGAGCTTGAGCGAATCGGGCGTGCGCGTGAACACGATCTGCCTGGTCTGACGATTGAAGATCGCGATGTCGGCCGGGCGGCGGCCGCGCTGCTCGGTGTAGCGGTCGGGCGCGACGCCGAACGCGTCGAAGCGGCCGAGGCTCTCGTACACGTAGGGGCCGACGAACGGCACGGGGATCTCGATGCGCTGACGGTAGCGGCTGCCGTCGTTGACCCAGTGGATCGTCGCGGTGCCGTTCAGGTTGCCGTTGAAGTACGCGCCGTAGCGCAGGTCGCCCGATGGTGGCGGCACGAACTTCGCGCCCGGCGCAGCAGTGGGCGCGGCTACGGCGGCGCTGGCGGCACTGGCGGCCGAGGCGCCGGTGCCCGAGCCGCTCGCGGCGGTGCCCGGTGCGGCAGGCGTGGCAGACGCAGTGGTGATGGGCGAGGGCTGCGCGGTGGTCAATACCGGCGCGTCGTCGTGCGCCGGCGCGGGTGCGGGCTTTGCCGCCTTGGCCGGCGCGGGTCGGGCTGCCGGTTGCGGCGCCGGCTTGGGCGCCCGCTCGATCGGCTGGGGTTTCAGCAATTCGACTTCGACGGGCGTGTCGTCGCGCGCGTCGGGGTTGGCGGGCGCGCGATAGCCGGCGAACCACAGGCCCGCCAGCGCGTGCAGCACCACCACCAGCGCGAGCGTCAGCACGATGCGCAGCGTGTGGCGCGGCTTCGGGCGTGACGAGTCGGACGGGAACGGAGCGGGCATCGATCGGGAACGGGTTGGTTGCGGAAGGGATGAATGGGATGAACGGCGGTACGGCAGCGAGCGCGGGAGCAAGCGGCGTGCCTCGCAGGCTCCGGCCGGGCGGGCCTGTGTGCCAGCCGATCGGACAGCGCATCGCGACGATCGTTCGCCGACCCGCCCGTGCAGGTGATTCAGCGCAAGCCGGGCTCAAGCCTCGCGCGGCGTCGCGCTGTAACCGATTTCGTACGACAGCTTCTGCGCGCATTCGCGCAACGCGAGATCGATCTCGCCGCCCCACGCCACATCGAATCCGCCGTCGTGACCCAGCGCGATCAGGCCGAGCGACAACTCGCCGAGCGAATCGAACACCGGCATGCAGAACGCGTGGATGGTGGGCAGCAGCACGCCCTGCACGCGCGCGGCCTGATGGGTGCGCACGTCGGCCAGCAGCGCCTCGACCTCGGCCATCGTGCGCGGGCCCTCGCGATGCGCGGCGCGGCGCGCGTCGGCCAGTTCGCGCTCCATCATCGCGCCGGTCTTGCCGCGCGGCAGGTAGGCGGCGAACAGCAGGCCGGTGGCCGAGCCGAGCAACGGCATGACGTCGCCGAGCTTCAGCGACGCCTTGGCCGGGTGGCTCGATTCCATCCAGTGCACCACGGTCGGCCCCTGGTTGCCCCACACGGCGATGCCGACCGTCAGGTCGCGTTCGTCGCGCAATGCGGCGAGCGCCACGCGCGCGAGCTTCACGCCGTCGACGCGCGCAAGCCGCGCCAACCCCAACTGCAACGCGAAACCGCCGAGTTCGTAGCGCCCCGAGACGGGGTCCTGCGCGACCACGCCGAGCCGCTGGAAGCTGACCAGATAGCGATGCGCCTTGGCCGGGCTCATCTGCGCGCGCTGCGCGAGGTCGCGCAGCATCATCGCGCGCGGCTCCTGCGTCAGCACGTCGAGCAGCCGGAAGCCGACCTCGATCGACTGGATGCCGGAGCGGACTTTTTCCTCGGCGGGGTCGTCGGTCAGGTCGTCGTGGTCGGACATGGGCAGCGTGCAGGGCGAAAAGATGGAGAAGGGGGAGAATGCGGGGCAGGCACGGCACGGCACGCCCGGCGGGCTGGCCGCGCGGGCTTCGCCGCACAGATTCACCATCGTAAAATAGATTCCCTCCATCGTCACTACACGGTATCCAGCACCATGAAACTCGCTTCGCTGAAGGACGGCACGCGCGACGGCCAATTGATCGTGGTGTCCCGCGACCTGCAAACGGCCGCGATCGCCGACACGATCGTGCCGACGCTGCAGCGCGCGCTCGACGACTGGGCGTTCCACGCGGCGCAGCTTCGCGAACTGTACGACGCGCTCAACCACGGCCGCGCCCGTCGCGCGTTCGCGTTCGAGCCCGCCGACTGCATGGCGCCGCTGCCGCGCGCCTACCAGTGGGCCGACGGCTCGGCCTACCTCAATCACGTCGAGCTGGTGCGCCGCGCGCGCGGCGCCGAGATGCCGCCCGAATTCCACACCGATCCGCTGATGTACCAGGGCGGCAGCGACGATTTCCTCGGCGCGCACGACGACATTGTTTGCGCGTCGGAGGAATGGGGCATCGATTTCGAGGCCGAGGTCGCGGTGGTGACGGGCGACGTGCCGATGGGCACGCGAGCCGACGAAGCGCTCAAGAGCGTGCGGCTCGTGATGCTCGTCAACGATGTCTCGCTGCGCAACCTGATTCCGGCCGAGCTCTCGAAGGGCTTCGGCTTCTTCCAGAGCAAGCCGTCGACGGCGTTCTCGCCGGTGGCGGTCACGCCCGACGAACTCGGCGAGCACTGGCGCGAAGGCCGCGTCGATCGGCCTCTGCTGGTGAGCTGGAACGGCAAGCGCGTCGGCCAGCCCGAGGCCGGCGTGGACATGGCGTTTCACTTTGGGCAACTGATCGCGCACGCGGCGAAGACACGCAACCTGCGCGCGGGCGCGATCGTCGGCTCGGGCACCGTCTCGAACCGCGATGCGAAGCGCGGCTATTGCTGCATCGCCGAGAAACGTTGCCTGGAGACCATCGAGCACGGCGCGCCGCAAACCGACTTCATGCGCTACGGCGACCGCGTGCGCATCGAGATGCTCGACGAGGCGGGCAAGTCGATCTTCGGCGCGATCGAACAGGCCGTGTCGCCGCTCGACGAGCGGGCCTGAGGGCCGCCGCGCCCGCCAGCGGGTGCGTAAACCCCGGCCCGCGCGGCCGCTCACGCTGCATCCATGCGCGCTATGATCGAAACTTGCGCGCGCGTGCGCCGCTGGTTTTCATCGAACCCGTCACGAAGGATGGTTGCATGACCGATACGCCCGGCTCCAATCCGTTTTCCGGTTTCGCAGGTTTCAACCCGTCCGAGATGCTCGACCGGATGTGGGACATGATGCGGATGTCGCCGTTCGGCGCGGCCACGCCGCCCGCCATGCCGCCGTCGCTGTCGGCGATGTCGGACATGATGTCGCCGCTGTCGAGCGTCGAGGAACTCGACAAGCGCATTACCGATTTGCGCGCCGTCGAACAGTGGCTGAAGCTCAACCTCGGCATGCTGCAATCGGCGATCCAGGCGCTCGAGGTGCAGCGCGCGACGCTGGCCACGCTGCGTGCGTTCGGTGCGCTCGCGCAGGAATCGATGGCGGCGGCCGAGGCGGCCGTCGCGAAGGATGCGCCCGAGCCGCCGCCGGCCGCGCGGCCGTGGGGTGCGCCGCCGCCGAAACCGGCGGCCGAAGCCGAACCGGCTGCTCAGGCCGATTCGGCCGATTCGGCCGCCGAAGGCGCGACGCCGGGGGCGGTGCCCGGTGCGGAGGCCTTCGATCCGTCCAACTGGTGGAACCTGCTGCAATCCCAATTCAATCAGATCGCCAGTTTCGCGGCGTCCCAGCCGGGTGCCGCCGCGGCGCCGTTCTCGCCCGCCGCTTTCACTGCCGCCGCCGGCCACGCTGCCGCGCCTGCCGGTCCGGCCAAGGCGGCGGGGCCGGCCAAGGCGGCGCCCGCCTCGCCCGCGCGCAAGCCCGTCACGCGCCGCGCCGCGCCGGCCAAGCCGCGTGCGGCCGCCGCAGCGTCGAGCGCGGCCCCCGACGACGCACCGCCGCCCGCGTCGAAACCCGCTCGCAAACGGAGCGTCTGATGCGCTCCGCGCTGATCGACTGAGGCGCCGATGCGGCTCGCGCTCGTGCTGATGGGAGGCGGCGCGCGTGCCGCTTATCAGGCCGGCGTGCTCGCCGCGCTGGCCGAGATCGCGCGCGAGGCCGAACCGGCGCGCCGCGACTTGCCGTTCTCGATCGTCTGCGGCTCGTCGGCCGGCGCGATCAACGCCGCCGCCGTCGCCAGCCACGCCGACGATTTCCCGCACGGCGCGGCCCGCCTGCTCGCGTTCTGGGAGCACCTGCGCGCCGAGATGATCTACCGCACCGACTGGCTCGGCGTGGCCGGCGCCGGGGCGCGCTGGCTGGCCGCGATGAGCATCGGCTGGGCCGCGCACCAGTCGCCGCGCGGCTTGCTCGACAACGCGCCGCTCGCGCATCTGCTGCAGCGCGAACTGAACGTCCACCGGATCAACCAGATGCTCGGCACGCGCCGGCTGCATGCGCTGTCGGTCACGGCGCTCAGTTATACGAGCGGCCGGCATCTGACGTTCTACGCGGGCAGCGAGCCGATCCATGCATGGCGGCGCGCGCAGCGTACGGCGCGGATGGTCGATCTGTCGGCCGCGCATCTGCTCGCTTCGTCGGCGATCCCGTTCGTGTTTCCGGCGGTGCCGCTCGTGATCGATGGCCGCGTCGAGTATTTCGGCGATGGCTCGATCCGCCAGATCGCGCCGCTGTCGCCGGCGATCCATTTCGGCGCCGACCGCATCGTGGTGGTGGGGGCGGCGGCCGCGCGGCCCGAGGTGCCGGTGGCGAACGGCGAGATCGCGCATACGCATGGCTATCCGTCGCTCGCGCAGATCGGCCAGCAGGTGCTGGCGAGCGTGTTTCTCGATTCGATCGGCACCGACATCGAGCGGATCGAGCACATCAACCGCGTGGTCGAGCACCTGCCGCGCCAGGTCGAGCCGGAAAGCGGCTGGCGGCATGTGGATGTGCTCGCGATCGCGCCATCCGAGCGCATCGAGTTGATCGCAGCCAAGCATCTACGGCGACTGCCCGCCACGGTGCGCGCGCTGCTCGGCGGCATCGGCGGCAATCGGCCGGCCGGCGCGTCGTTCGCCAGCTATCTCTTGTTCGAGGCCGAATTCACGCGCGAGCTGATCGCGCTCGGGCGCGCCGACGCGATGCGCCAGCGCGACACGCTGGCCGCGTGGATCGCCTCGGCCGGTGCGCAGAACGGCGGCGCGGCGCCCGGCATCGGCAGGTCGGCCGCCAGCCGCGCAGGGTCGCCTTTCGTCACACCAATCGGTTCGATATCCGAACGAAATCCCGGCCCGCGCGAGGGCCGATAGCGGCGTGTGCGGGGTGTCTTTTTAGCGACTCTTTGCCGCGCCCATGTCGCGGATCCGTCACAGGTGCGTGCTATCATCGCCGACGCCGAAATCATCCAGACGGGGGCTGGCGGCGCGATCCGTCCCTGACGCTTGCGCGCACGGTCCCGACAACGACAGCCGGCCTTGAGCCGGCCTTCTCTCAGGGTGCGTGCGAAGCTCGATGGGTTCGGGCGTCGCACGTATCGCCCCACAAGCGGTTGCGCTGCCGCAAATAAATGTGCCGATGCGCTTGCATCCGGCGCTCGGTTTAGCGCGTAAAATTACCGTTTCGTCAGGTGAGCGTCCGAATTGTGGTCGCTCGGCCCAACAGTCACGTTTTGAAGTCGCATTGCGCAACAGGGGTGGGACCATGAACACCATGCTTTATCCGGAACTCTACAAATCGCTCGAAGCCGTCCGCTGGGACATGGAGAAGGACATCCCTTGGGATCGGTTCGACGCGTCGCTGCTGACCGACGAGCAGGCCAAGACGATCAAGATGAACGCGATCACCGAATGGTCGGCATTGCCCGCCACGGAGATGTTCCTGCGCGACAACCATCACGACAGCGATTTCTCGGCCTTCATGAGCGTCTGGTTTTTCGAGGAGCAGAAGCATTCGCTGGTGCTGATGGAATACCTGCGCCGCTTCAAGCCGGAAATGATGCCGACCGAAGCCGAACTGCACGCGGTGCGCTTCGAGTTCGATCCGGCGCCGCCGCTCGAAACGCTGATGCTGCACTTCTGCGGCGAAATTCGTCTGAATCACTGGTATCGCCGTGCCGCCGAATGGCACACGGAGCCGGTCATCAAGCACATCTACGAAACGATCTCGCGCGATGAAGCGCGTCATGGCGGCGCCTATCTGCGCTACATGAAGAAGGCGATGGTGAACTGCGGCGACGTCGCGCGTTCGGCATTCGCGAAGATCGGCGTGCTGATGGCGTCGGCGCGTCGTACCGAAAAGCCGCTGCACCCGACCAACCTGCACGTGAATCAGGCGCTGTTCCCGCGCGACACGATCCAGTCGCGCCTGCCCGATCCGGAATGGCTCGAGCGCTGGCTCGACGAGCAGATCCGCTTCGACGGCGACTGGGAAAAGAAGGTGGTCGACCGTATCCTGCACAACCTGTCGATCCTGTTCGAGCGCACGTTCGCGACGGCGCAGGAATTGAACCGCTACCGCAAGGAAGTCACGGCTCGCCTGCAAACGCCAACGCCCGACGCCGGCGCGACGCAAGCCGCCTGACGCGGCGCCGTTCGCCGCCCGCCAAGGCTGCCAAGCCCGCCATTTCGCGCGGGCTTTTTTTATTCTTCCGCTGACCGGAGCCGAAATCCCGATGCCCGCCGCCTTCGAACGCAAATTAATCACCCGCGAGGCGCTTGCCGCGCTGCGCCCCACGCTGAACGCGCCCGTCGTGTTCACCAACGGCGTGTTCGACATCCTGCACCGCGGCCACGTCACCTATCTGGCCGATGCGAAGGCGCTCGGCGCGTGCCTGATCGTCGGCGTGAACAGCGATGCGTCGGTGCGCATGCTCGGCAAGGGTGACGATCGCCCGATCAACCGTCAGGAAGATCGCATGGCGTTGCTGGCCGCGCTCGAGTGCGTGGATTGGGTGGTGGGTTTCGAAGACAAGACGCCGATCGACCTGATCGCGGCGGTGCGGCCCGACATCCTCGTGAAGGGCGGCGACTACGACATGGATGCGCTGCCGGAATCGGCGCTCGTACGCGGCTGGGGCGGCACGGCGCAGGCGATTCCGTTCGAGTTCGAGCGCTCGACCACCTCGCTGCTGAAGAAGGTGCGCGCGCACCAGGCTTGAGTCCGGCGCGCGCAGCGCGTCAGGCGTGAGGGGCGGAGGCGGCGGACGGGGCGGACGTGGCTGGGGCAGCCGACGTGGCGGCGCTCGCGGCGGGCGCCGATGCGGCATCCGACGCGCCCGGCGCCGTCGCGGAAGCCGCTTCTGCAGACGATGCCCCGAGCAACATCGATTCGACCGACGGCGAGGCAATCGGCCCGCCCACGGCCGGCGCTTCGGCGGCCTGCACGGTAGCGGCGACGCGCAGCGCCTGCGGGTGCACCTGCTGCGTCAGATGAGACGGCTCGCGCGGCCCGGCCGCCGGTTGCGGACCGAACAGGCCTTGCTGCGCCGCCAGGGCGATCAGATTCGCCACCACCAAAATCGAGATAATCCAACGTAGCATCGCCCCAGCTCTCCTTCGACCGTCAGTCGTTCGTGTGCCCGGCCCAGTCCCGCGCCCGGCATGTTCCGCATGGCTCCGTGTTGCTCGATATTGCTTGGTATTGTCTGCTGCTAGTTGCTGTTGCTTGGGTCCTGCTTGCCCGGTGAATCGTCCGCGCGGTGGCCCGGTCAGGCCGTGCCGCGTTGTTGCGGCGTGGCGCAGGCTTCCGCAGCGATTCTCGCCAGCCCCGACAGTACCAGCGCATCGTGCCGTGTGTGCGGCACCGTCAGCGCCTGCGCGACGGCGTCGGCGGCGCCGCCCGACAGCAGCAGCCGCACCGGCTGCGCGCCATCGTTCGACAGGTCGCGCCAGGCGCGTTCGATCAGCCCGGCTTGCGCATACAGGCAGCCGGCCGACAGCGAATGCGCCGTGTCGACGGCGAACGGCAGGCGGCCCGGCGCACTGCCGAGTTCGCCGACGAGGCGCTGCGCCGTGTCGGTCGACAGCGTCGGCAACTGCGCGGTGTGCTGGCCGAGCGCGCGCATCATCAGCGCCCAGCCCGGCGCGATCAGGCCGCCGGTGAAATGGCCGTCGGCGTTCAGCGATTCGAGCGTGGTAGCGGTGCCGAACGTGGCGATCAGCAGCGCCTCGCCCGGATAGGCCGCGCGCGCGCCGATCAGGCCGCACCAGCGGTCGCTGCCCAGTTGCGACGGCGTGGCATAGCCGTTGGTCACGCCGCATTGCGCCTCGCGCGCCGCGACGCGCGTGCGCGGCAGGCCGGGCCAGCGCGCCTCGATCAGCGCGTCGATGCGCGCGCCGAGCGCCGCGCCGGCCACGTTCGAGACCCACGCGCCGCGCGGTGCGGGATGCCCGGGCCAGGCGGGAATCGCCGCCGAATCGACCGGCGTGGCCTCCGAGGTTGTGTCGGCTTCGCTCGCATGGTCGAACGCCGCCGTCGCGACGATCCCGCCGCCCGCGTCGGCGAGCGCCCATTTGATCCGGCTGTTGCCCGCGTCGACGAGCAGCGCCAGTTCGCTCATGGCGCGACCTCGCCACCGATGCCGCCATGGCCCACGGCGCCCACCTCACCCGATTCGCGCAGCGAAATGTCGCCGGCCGCGATCGCGCGTTCGCCGTCGGGCGTGTCGAGCAGCAACTGGCCGGTTTCGTCGATGCCGGTGGCGATGCCGCGCGCCACTTCCCGGCCCTGTTCGAGCAGCACCACCTCGCGGCCCGCATGCGCGTGCAGCGCGGCCCAGCGTTGCCGGAACGGCGCGAGGCCGGCCGCCGAGAAATGTTCGAGCGCGGTTGCGAGCGGGTCGAGCACGGCGGCTAGCGTATCGGTGAGGTTCGCCGACGGGCAGGCGGCCGACAGCGCGGCGGGCGGCAACGCGCCGGCCAGCGCCGCGTCGCGCGCGCGCAGCGCATCGACTTCGGCGGCCACGGCTTCGGCGCCGCGCACGTTGATGCCGAAGCCGATCACGATGGCGGTGGCGTCGGCGGTGTTCCAGACGGTTTCGACGAGAATCCCGCCGAGCTTGCCGAGCGGCGTGTCGCCGTCGGTCAGCAGCAGGTCGTTCGGCCATTTGAGGCGCACGCGCTGGCCGCGCAGCGGCAGCGTGCCGAGGCCCTCGGCGAGCGCGACGCCCACCGCGAGGCTCAGGCCGGCCAGCGCATCGACCGGGCGTGGCAGCACGCAGCCGACCGAGCACAGCAGCGCGTTGCCGGGCAACGCGAACCACGGGCGGCCCTGGCGGCCGCGGCCGGCGGTCTGTTCGTAGGCCACGCGCACGATCGGCCTGGGCAGCGCGGCGCGCGTGCGCGGCAGCGTCTTGAGGTGCGCGGCGAGGTCGGCGTTGGTCG
>NZ_BAAILN010000087.1:0-26692 GCF_054589155.1 Burkholderia sp. 3C | reverse complement strand
GCCGGATCGATCCGCGCGTCGTCGGGAAGGGGCGGGGAGGCTGTCATGGCGGCTATTGTACGAGAGCCGGCGCGCACGGGATCGATCCGGCGCGTGTCGCGCCGACGGCGCCGATCCAGGCGGATGACGGGGTGCCGGCGCACGCGGCGAGGCGGGCGGCCCGAGGGTGATCCGGCGCGCTGAAACGACGGGGCTGGATCAGAAGGCTCGAACGCGGCGAGGCCGAGGCACGCTCGCCTCACCGTCTTCCGTGCCGCTTAAGGCGCGCTTGCCGGCTGCTTCAGCGCACGCGCGGCTTCGAGCCACGGCGCGTGATACGCATCCTCGTCGCGCGTCACGCCGCGATTGCCGAACACGCGCGCCTTGTCGAGTTCGAAGCGGGCTTCGCGCACGGTCGCGGCCGTCGCTCCATCGTGCGCCGCCGGATCGGCCTCGGCGGCGGTTTCGAGCCAGCCGAGCCCCTCGTCGCGCAGGCCCGTATCGTGCGAGCCGAGCAGCGCGGTGCCGAGCGCGACCTGCGCGTCGCCGCTGCCGTCGCGCGCCAGTTCGCGCAACTGCTGCATCGCGCGTGGCTCGCTCGCCTGTGCCACCCTCGCGCGCCATGCCTCGATCTGCACGCGATCGGCGCGGCTGGCGCTGCCGTCCCAGCCGGCGGCCGCCACGCCCGCCGCCAGCAGCGCGGCCACCAGCAGCATGCCGGTGGTCGGCAGCGTGAAGCGAGCCGCGCGTGCGAAACCGTGCGTCGGGGCGGCGTGGGCGGTGGAGGCGGCCGTCGATGCGCCTCCCGCGTTGAGCGTGGTGAAACTGCGCATCGTCGTCTTCATTGCGTCAGGTCGATTGCGTGGTTCAGGTCGGGCGACGTGACCCGGTCGATGTCGCCCGGGAAACGGCTGACGAGCGCCTGCATGGCGGCGGACGGCGAATCGAAGCGCATCGGAATGTCCTGTCTGTTTTTTGGGGGCGGAATGAACGGCGTGCGGATGCCGTTGGCCGGAACCGAGTTCAAGTATCGAAAGCGTTCGTGACGTCGAAATGAAATCCGGCGGATCGAAAGCGGGAAGATTTCCTCGGGCGCGTCACGGCCGATCAGCTTCTGGCGCGCGCACAGATGGGGTTCGATACAATGGCCGCTGTCACTTTTTTCGAGACGGCCGTTCCTTGGACTTCCAGACACCACCGGGTTTGTCGGTCGATGCCGGCGGCGGCGACAAGACCGTGCGCCTGTCCGGGCAATGGACCGCGCTGGCCCTCGCACGCAATCGTGGCGCCGTGGTGCGGCGCGCGGAAAAGCTCGCGCGCGAATTGTCGAGCGGCGGCGCGCAGGACGGGCCGGGCGGCCGCTGGGATCTCTCGGCGATCGAGCGGCTCGACCACGTCGGCGGTCAGGCGCTCTGGCGCGCATGGGGCCGTCGGCTGCCGGCCGGCGTGGCGCTCACCGCCAACCAGAGCACCATCTTCGAACGGATCCAGCGCCTCGACGAGGCGCGCGAGGCGCCCGAGCCGGTGGTGCGACACGATCCGATCACGCGCTTCGGCCTGTCGCTGATGCAGTTCGGCGAGCATCTGTATGGCGGGATCGGCATGTTCGGGCGCGTGATCCTCGATTTCGGATCGATCCTGCGCCGCCCCAAAACCATGCCGTGGACGGAAATCTCGGCGAACGTCTACAACGCCGGGGCCAAGGCGCTGCCGATCACCGCGCTGGTCGCGTTCCTGATCGGCATCGTGCTCAGTTACCTGTCGGCGCAGCAGCTTCAGCAGTTCGGCGCGAACCGCTACATCGTCAACATCCTCGGGCTGTCGGTGATCCGCGAGCTGGGGCCGGTGTTGTCGGCGATCCTGGTGGCCGGGCGCTCCGGCTCGGCCATCACGGCGCAGATCGGCGTGATGCGGGTGACCGAGGAGCTCGACGCGATGCGCGTGATGGGCATTCCGCACGGGCTGCGCATCGTGCTGCCACGGGTGGTGGCGCTCGGCGTGGCGATGCCGCTGCTGGTGATGTGGACCAACATCGTCGCGCTGTCGGGCGGCGCGCTGGCGGCCAAGCTGGTGCTCGGCATCGACGTCAATTTCTTCGTGCGCTCGCTGCCGAGCGTGGTGCCGATCGCGAACCTGTGGATCGGGGTCGGCAAGGGCGTGGTGTTCGGCATGCTGATCGCGCTGGTGGGCTGCCATTTCGGCTTCCGCATCAAGGCCAATTCGCAGAGCCTCGGTCAAGGCACCACCACCTCGGTGGTCAGTTCGATCACGGTGGTGATCCTCGCCGACGCCGTGTTCGCGATCCTGTTCCAGAACGTGGGGCTCGGATGATGAACGACAGGCCGACTTCCGCCGATCAAGCCGATGCAGCCGACGCCGGCACCGCCGCCGCCGCGATGCGCACGGCCGCCGAGGGCGACGGCGCGCCCGACTACGTGATCGAAGTGCGCGACTTGACCAAGCGCTACGGTCGCAACGTGATCCACGAACATCTCGATTTCGACGTGCGGCAGGGCGAGATCGTCTCGGTCGTCGGCGGCTCGGGCTCCGGCAAGACCACGCTGGTGCGGCAGATCCTCGGGCTGGAGCGGCCCACCTCGGGCACCGTGCGGGTGTTCGGCCAGGACCTCGCCGCGCTCGACACCGATTCCGCACGCGTGATGCGCAGCCGCTCGGGCATGCTGTTCCAGCAAGGCGCGCTGTTCTCGTCGCTGACCGTGTTCGACAACATCGCCCAGCCGCTGCGCGAGCTGGGCCGGGTGCCGCAGGATCTGCTGCACGAGATCGTCATGCTGAAGCTGGAGATGGTGGGCCTGCCGTGCAAGCACGCCTCGAAGATGCCGTCGGCGCTGTCGGGCGGGATGATCAAGCGCGTCGGCATCGCGCGCGCGATCGCGCTGGAGCCGGAGCTGCTGTTTCTCGACGAGCCCACGGCCGGGCTCGACCCGCGCGCCTCCGACGAATTCGTCGACCTGATCGCCACGCTGCACCGCACGCTGGGCCTGACCGTCGTGATGATCACGCACGATCTGGATACGATGGTGGCGCTGTCGACGCGGGTGGCGGTGATCGCCGACCGCAAGGTGCTGGTGGCCGCACCGGTGGAGGAGGCGGCCAGCGTCGATCACCCGTTCATCAAGGAATATTTCCTCGGACTGCGCGGCCGTCGTGCGCTGCAGGCGTTGCCGCCCGAGCGGCGTGCCAAGCTGCCGAAGGCGGCGCTCGAGCCGGCGCTCTCCAGCGTCGAGCTGTAACTGGAAGGAATCGCGAATGGAAAACAAATCACATGCATTCTGGGCCGGGCTGTTCACCCTGGGGCTGCTGCTCGCGATCATCGCGACCGTGTTCTGGTTCAACGTCGACCGCTCGGTACGGATTCCCTACGATCTCGTCGCGCGTACCAACGTGACGGGCCTGTTCCCCGATGCGGACGTGCGCTATCGCGGGCTGGGTGTCGGCAAGGTGGCGTCGATCCATTTCGACCGGACGCACCCGGGCGAGATCGACATCCGCATCCTGGTCGACAAGGACGCGCCGATCACGCGCTCGACTTACGGCAGCCTCGGCTTCCAGGGCGTGACGGGCATCGCGTTCGTGCAGCTCGACGACACCGGCACCGATCCCGCGCCGCTGCCGACCTCCGACAAGGCGATCGCGCAGATCCCGCTCCACCCGAGCCTGCTGGACCAGCTCCAGAAGCGCGGCGACGGGCTGCTCAAGCAGATGGAAGTGGCCGCGCAGGCCGTCAACGCCATGTTGTCGCCGCAGATGCGCGAGCAACTCGAATCGACGGCCAAGAGCGTGCAGCAGGCCGCCGACGGCGTCAGCACGCTGACGCATTCGCTCGAACCGGTCACGGCGCAGTTGCCCGAAACCACCCGTCGCATGAATCAGGCGCTGGCGTCGGCCGATGCGCTGCTCGCGCCGCGCGGCCCGCTGGCCGCCAACCTCGACCGCGCCGGCCGGGCGGCCGAACAGGCGGGAACTGCGCTGACCTCGATGAATCAGACGCTGTCCGAACTGAATGCGAGCGTGCGTTACGAGACGCTGCCGCGCGTCAATGCGTTGAGCATGAACATCGGCGATACCTCGCGCACGGTGCGCGATGCAGCCGATGCGTTCACCCGTAACCCGCGCAGCCTGCTGTTCGGCGCCAGCGCCGGCCTGCCGGGCCCGGGCGAGTCGGGCTTCACCTGGCCGCAACCGGCCGGCCGTTGAGCGGGCGGGCGGGGCAGGTGGCGTGCCGCCGTGCCCGCAGCCTGTCGAGCACCGGCTGCCGCGTACGGCGTCGAACCACGCGCCGCAATCCGTCACCGAAACCAGGCCGTTGCCTCGTGCGGCGGCCGTAGCAACCGACGGCCGTCACGACGCGGCCACCGTCAAGGCAATCACGACCATGCAGGAATCCGCGATGTCACGCTTCTCTCCCGTCCTGGCCCGTCGCTGCGCCGCGCTCGGCGCCGCCTTCGCGTTCACGCTGCTCGCCGGCTGCGCGAGCGACGCCGCCCGCATGTCGAACATCCGCTACGACCTCGGCCCGCTCGATCCGTCCACGCTGACGGCGTCGCCCGCCTCGGGCACGGTGATCAAGGTGCTCGACGTGCGTGCGCCCGATGCGTTCGATACCGACAAGTTCGTCTACCGCCTGGCCTATGTCGATGCGCAGCGCATCGACACCTATCGCGACAGCCGCTGGACCGCGCCGCCCGCGCAACTGCTGACGCAGCGCCTGCGCGCCGCGCTGTCGGCGCGCGGCGCGGTGCTCGACGGCGGCGACGCGGTGCGGGCGGCGGTGCTGCGCGTCGAGCTGAACACGTTCGAGCAGGTGTTCGACGGCCAGTCGCAGAGCCACGGCGAGGTATCGGTGCGCGCCACGCTCACGCGCGACGGCACGCTGCTCGGCCAGCGCACGTTCGTGGCGCGCGCGCCGGCCAGTTCGCCCGATGCGGCGGGCGGCGCGAGCGCGCTGGCCGCCGCCAGCAACGATCTCGTCACGCAGATGGTGGCGTGGCTCGCCGTGCAGGCCAGCGGGCCGCAATGACGCGCGCGCGGCCGGCTTCCCGTCGCACGGAGCCGCCGCGATGACGCCCGCCGCTGCGCCGTCGCGCGGGCCGTCGTCGCTGGGGCGGCGGCTGTTCGCGGCCTATGCGGCGCTGGTCGTCTATGCCTCGCTGTACCCGTTTCTCGGCTGGCGCTCGCTCGGCGTCGGCCCGTTCGATTACCTGTTCGCGCCGATGCCGCGCTACTGGACGGGTTTCGACGTCGTCACCAACGTGATCGGCTACCTGCCGCTCGGTGCGCTGGCCGTCGCCGCGCTGTACCCGCGCGTGAAGGGCGTGCCGGCCGCGCTGCTGGCGACGCTGCTCGGCACGCTCGTGTCGGGTTCGATGGAAGCGCTGCAAACCTACCTGCCGACGCGCGTGGCGTCGAATCTCGATCTCGGCGCGAACGCGCTCGGCGCCTTGCTCGGCGCGGCCATCGCGGCGCCGGTCGTGCCCGCGCTGGTCGAGCGCGGCGTGATGCGGCGGCTGCGCGACACGTGGTTCGAGCGCGATGCGGCCACGCCGATGTTGCTGTCGGCGCTCTGGCCGTTTGCGGTGTTGTTCCCGTCGCCGTTTCTGTTCGGCATCGGCAGTTGGCCGAGCGAGCTGTGGGACCGCGCCGACCTGTCGATGCGCGACGCGCTGCTGGCCTGGGCGCCGGCGCACTGGCGGCTCGACATCTGGCCCGACGCGCTCGACGCGCGCCTGTCGGACAGCGCCTGGGAAGTCGTGCTGGCCGGGCTCGGCCTGTATGCGGCGCTCGCGCTGGCGTCGCTGACGATGCGCCGCCAGGCGCCGCGCATGCGGCTTGCTCTGGCGTTCGTGGCCGTGGTGCTGATGCTGAAGACGGCGGCCACCTTCCTGCAGTTGCGCAGCGGCCTGTCGTTCGACTGGGCGACGCCGGGCGCCTGCGGCGGCATTGCGGCCGGCCTGGCGGCGGCGCTCGTTTCGCTGCGGCTGCGCGCGGTGTGGCGGGCGACGGCCGCCGCCGTGGCGCTGGCCGTGTCGCTGCTGCTGGTCAACCTGTTGCCCGTGAATCCGTTCTTCGACTACGCGCTGTCGGGCTGGAGCCAGGGCCGCTATCTGCACTTCAACGGCATCGTGCGCTGGCTCGCGTGGAGCTGGCCGTACGCGGCGCTGGTGTGGCTTGCGTGGCACGCGGAACGTGGCTGGCTCGGGCGGCGCACGCGCCGGCGCGCGGGCGATGGCGATGGGCAGGACGGTGGTTCGCGGTGAGGGCGGTGGCGGCAGCAGGCGCGGCCACCGCTCGCTATAATCGGTCCTCCCGACACCTACCCAATCCAGCCGGCGGCGCACGACGCACGCGGGCGGCCCCCACATCATGAACGCCAGCTACTACCAGCACCACGTGTTCTTCTGCCTGAACCAGCGCGATCCCGGCGCGGACCGTCCGAGCTGCGCGAACTGCGATGCGCAGCACATGCAGGAATACGCGAAGAAGCGCGTCAAGGAACTGGGCCTGTCCGGCGCGGGCAAGGTCCGCATCAACAAGGCCGGCTGCCTCGACCGCTGCGAGGAAGGCCCGGTGATGGTGGTCTATCCCGAAGGCACCTGGTACACCTACGTCGACAAGCAGGACATCGACGAGATCGTCGAATCGCACCTGCGCGACGGCAAGGTGGTCGATCGCCTGAAGATCTGAGCGCACGCGCTTTTCACCCGTTCCCGGACGCCGCATGAACGCCCAAACGCAGAAATCCCTGATCGACGGCCCGGTGGGCCGCATCGAGATCGCCGTCGATTTGCCGCCCGACGAGGTGCCCGTGCGCGGCATCGCGCTGGTCGCGCATCCGCATCCGCTGTTCGGCGGCACGATGGACAACAAGGTCGCGCAAACCCTGGCGCGCATCTTCACGCAGCTCGGCTACATCGTCACGCGCTCGAACTTCCGCGGCGTGGGCGAGACCGAGGGCACCCACGACAACGGCCAGGGCGAAACCGACGACCTGCTCGCGGTGCTGGCCCACATGCGCGCGCAGCCGGGGCAGGAGACGCTGCCGCTGGTGCTGGCCGGCTTCTCGTTCGGCACGTTCGTGCTGTCGCATGTGGCCAAGCAGTTGCGCGAGCGCGGCGACGCGGTCGAGCGCATGGTGTTCGTCGGCACGGCGGCGAGCCGCTGGGCGGTGGCCGAGGTGCCCGAGGACACCATCGTGATCCACGGCGAGACCGACGACACGGTGCCGATCGGCTCCGTCTACGACTGGGCGCGGCCGCAGGAACTGCCGGTGGTGGTGATCCCCGGCGCCGAGCATTTCTTCCACCGCAAGCTGCATATCCTCAAGCGCGTGATCGTCGACGCCTGGCGTTGACGTGCCCCGGCGCGAGGGCTTGCCGGCTTGCATCGGGCTGACGGCGCGGCGCCTTTCATCTGTTTGTCGCATACGACAGAAACGGCTTACGGCGGCTTCGGCCCGCCGCGCGCCCGTATAATGGCCGGGTTTGCCCGCGTCGCGCGGCACCCTCGGCGGTGCGCGCGGCAGCGTCCCGCGACGCCGCGTCACCCACGCGCCGCGAACCGCCGCTGCCGCCGCCTGTCCAACTCCGCGCGCCGTGTCAGGCTCCGCCCAGGTGCCGGCCGGACCGCTCGCCGTCCCGGTTCCCCGATCTTGCGCCCCGTGCGCAGCACTTTCTGCCATCAGCCTGAATCGATCATGCGTTTGTCCTCCGTAGGCCTCAAGTCTCTCGCTTCCTCCACCGCCTTCGCTGCTGCCGCGCGCAATATCGCGCTCGGCGTCGTGGTGCCCGCCGCGCTCGTGACGACGGTTGCCGTCGCGCAGGCCAAGCCTGCCAAGAAGGCGGCCGCGGCAGCCGCCGCCGCTGCGGCGCCCACCGGCGCGCCGGCTACCTTCATGCCGGGCGCGGTGCCCCCGCCGGGCGTCAACGCGCGCTCGTGGGTGCTGGTCGACGCCAGCAGCAACCAGGTGCTCGCTTCCGGCAACGCGGACGAACGCGTCGAGCCGGCCTCGCTGACCAAGCTGATGACGGCGTACCTGGTGTTCGAGGCGCTGTCGACCAAGAAGATCTCGATGGAGCAGATCGTCACGCCGAGCGACGCCGTGCGCCGCGTCGGCACCGACGAATCGCGCATGTTCATCGAAGCCGAGAAGCCCGTGTCGGTGCACGACCTCGTGTACGGCATGATCATCCAGTCGGGCAACGACGCCGCCATCGCGCTGGCCGAGCTGGTCGGCGGCAGCGAGTCGCAGTTCGTCAACCTGATGAACACGGAGGCGCAGAAGCTCGGCATGACCGGCACGCACTTCGCCGACGTGAACGGCATGCCCGATCCGCAGCACTACACCACCGCCGGTGACCTGGCCAAGCTGTCGGCGCGCCTGATCCGCGATTTCCCCGATTACTACAACATCTTCTCGGTCAAGGAATTCCGCTACAACAACATCACCCAGGCGAACCGCAACCGCCTGCTGTGGACCGACCCGACCGTCGACGGCCTGAAGACGGGCCACACGCAAGCGGCCGGCTACTGCCTGATCGCCTCGGCCAAGCGCGCGCTGCCGGGCGCCGATGGCGGCACGCGCCGTCTGGTGTCGGTGATGATGGGCGAAACCAAGGAAAGCGACCGCGTGGCCGACAGCATGAAGATGCTGAACTACGGCTACAGCGCGTTCGACGCCGTGCGTCTGTACAAGGGCGGCCAGGCCGTGGCCACGCCGCGCGTGTACAAGGGCAAGGACAACGCGGTGCAGGTCGGCGTGCAGAAGGATCAGTTCGTCACGCTGCCGAAGGGCGTGGGCGACACGATCAAGCCGCAGGTCACGCTGAACACGCCGCTGATCGCGCCGCTGGCCGAAGGCCAGCAGGTCGGCACGGTGCAGTTCGTGGCCGACGGCAAGACGGTCGCGCAGTTCCCGGTCGTCGCGCTGCAGGCGGTGCCGGAAGCGGGCCTGTTCGGCCGCATCTGGGATTCGATCCTGCTGATGTTCGCCAAGAAGTAAGCACGGGCGGGGCGGTGGCCGAGGGCTGCTGCCGCGTCGTGATTTCGCCGTCGGCGGTAAGCTGTCGGCTCGGGCTGGCCGCGAAGCCTTGCATTCCGGTTTCGCGGCCAGCCTTTGCATTCGTCCGCTGTATTTGGCCGCTACATCGCACCCCGGCGGCGCGCCATCGTGTCGAACGCCTCATCCACTTTCGTTGATCGCCATGAGCCAAGCTGATTTCGACCCCGTCGTCTATCTGAGCGTCAATGCCGAGGAGCAGCGCGTGGCGCTGTCCGAGGCGCGCGTGCCGGTGCTCGATCGCGGTTTCATCTTCGGCGACGGCGTGTACGAGGTGGCGCCGCTCTATCTGCACGAGGGCACGCGCCGGCCGTTTCGGCTGCCGCAGCACCTGGCGCGGCTCGACCGCAGCCTCAAGAAGCTCGACATCCCGAACCCGCGTGACGACGCCGGCTGGCGCGCGCTGATCGACGAGCTGCTGGCGGTCAATGCCGACAGCCTCGGCGATGCGCATGCGAAGGTCTATCTGCAGATCACGCGCGGCGTGGCGAAGCGCGGCCACGCGTTCCCGGCCGGTATCGTGCCGACCGTATTCATGATGGTCAGCCCGATGGAATTGCCCGGCAACGAGATCCGCACCACCGGCGTGCGCTGCGTGACGGCCGAGGATCGCCGCTGGCTGCACGCCGACATCAAGGTCACCTCGCTGCTCGGCAGCGTGCTGATGGCCCAGCATGCCGCGCAGCGCGAGGCGTTCGAGACGATCCAGTTGCGTGACGGCAACCTGACCGAAGCGTCGTCGTCGAACGTGTGGGTGGTCAAGAACGGCGAGCTGCTCGCGCCGCCGCGCAGCAACAAGATTCTCGAGGGCGTGCGCTACGCGCTCGTCGAGGAATTGGCCGAGGAATGCGGGATTCCGTTCGTCGCGCGCGAGATCAACGAAGCCGAACTGCGCGCGGCCGACGAGATCCTGCTGACCTCGGCCACCAAGGAAATCCTGCCCGTCACGTCGCTCGACAATCTGCCGGTGCAGGACGGGCGCCCGGGCCCCGTGTACATTGCGCTGTACGAGGCCTACCAGCGCGCCAAGTCGCGCGAGCTGGCCGCCGCCTGAGCGCGTTTTTATCGATTCTTTCTGGAGAAGCTTATGACGACCGACCCGACCAAGACAGTCGAACTGACTGGCGCGATCGATACCAGGAAGGACACGTTGCTGGAATTCCCCTGCGATTTCCCGATCAAGATCATGGGCAAGGCCCATCCCGAATTTCGCGACACGATCTTCAAGGTAGTGGCCGTGCACGACAATGAAATCGATCTGGAGAAGATCGAGGAGCGCTCGTCGAGCGGCGGCAACTACACGGGCCTGACGATCACCGTGCGCGCCACCAGCCAGCAGCAGCTCGACGACATCTACCGCTCGCTGACCGGCCACCCGATGGTCAAGGTCGTGCTTTAAGCGCTGCTTTCCGGCGTGTCGGGGTGGCGGCGTCGGCCGCCGCGCCGCGCCGCCGGTTCGGTTGGCTCGCCAGCGTCACCCCCCCGCTGTCTCCCCCGCCGCATTGTTCGTTTCATCCTCCCCCGATTTTTCCCGCTGCACCGCCTCCAACTGCGCATGCCCATCGTGCTGCCCGTGCCGCGCCGCGTGCAGCGTATCGAGGCGCGCCCAATCCGCCTCGAACGTGGCCAGATGTTCGAGGATCCAGTTGCGGAACGCCTGCACGCGCGGCAGGTTCAGCCGGTTCGGCTGACACACGAAATAGCAGTGCCACGGGCTCGGCCCGGTGATGTCGAACAGCCGCACGATGCGGCCCGCGGCCAGCTCGCTGGCGGCGATCGAGCGGCGCACCAGCGCGATGCCCTGGCCGTCGATGGCCGCCTGCACCAGTTGCGACGAATCGTGGAACAGCACGCCGCGCTTCGGCTCGGTCAGCCGGTCGAGCCCGGCCGCGTCGAACCATGGGCGCCAGAGCTCGTCGTCGGAGCGCAGCAGCGGGTAGTGCACCAGATCGGCCGGCGCCTTCGGCAGCACGCCGCCGTTCAGCGTGGGCGCGCAGGCCGGGAAGAACAGCTCGTCGAACAGCTTCTCGACGTGCAGCCCCGGGTAGACGCCTTTGCCGAAGCGGATCGCGAGGTCCACGTCGTCGCGCGTGAAATCGGTCAGCGAGTTGGTGGATTGCAGTTCGAGATCGATATCGGGATGGCGATCGATGAACGAGCCGATGCGCGGCGTGATCCAGCGCGCGGCGAACGACTGCAGCGAGGACACCACCAGCCGGTTGCGCCGGTCGGTCGCGCGCACGTCGAGCGTGGCGTCGTGCAGGATGGTCAGCGCCGCGCGCACCTGCAGCGCGTAGCGCTCGCCGGTGTCGGTCAGCGCGAGCCGCTTGCCGTTGCGGGTGAACAGCGGCACGCCGAGTTCTTCCTCGAGCGAGCGCACCTGGTGGCTGATCGCGCCGTGCGTGACGAACAGCTCGTCGGCCGCGCGCGAGAAGCTCTGATGGCGCGCGGCGGCCTCGAAGGCGCGCAGGGCATTCAGCGGGGGCAGTTTGCGTAGGTCCACTTGCTAATTTTTCTCACAAGAACGTGAAAACGTATCGTTTTGCGTAAACCCTTGATGTGCCTAGGATTGTAGTCATTCCAATGTGATTTCCGGAGCGCATCATGAGAGAAATTTCGACAAACGTCGTGTTCGAGATCCAGGCTGGCGAAACGGTGCCGATGGTGGTGGCGCACAGCACGCGCCTGACCGTGCAGGGCGCCACGGTGTGGGCCACTCGCAGCGAGGACGTGGACGACTACTTCCTGGCCCCCGGCGCGACGCTGCGCCTGCGCCGCGGCGAGCGCCTCTGGCTCGGCGTGGAGGGGCCGGCGTCGGCGCAGGTTGCGTTCAGCGTGGTGCCCTCGCCGTGCCAGGCGGCGCGCTCGGCGCTGAAGCGCCTGGCGAACTGGGTCTCGACGCGGCTGCACGACGGCTGGCGCGTGGTGTGAGCGCGGTGTAAGCGTGACTCGGACCAGATCGGGCCGTGTACGAGGCCCGGCGGCGCGGGGCGGTTTTCGGTAAACTAGCGCCCATGTCAGCGCCGCCGGTCACCCACTTGTCCCCCCATCCCATCGATTCCGGCAGTGCCGCGCCGTCCGAAAACGGGGCCGCACTGCCGTCGCTCGTGGTGCGCTGGCTCGGCAGCGCGCCGTACGCGCCCACCTTCGATGCGATGCGCGCGTTCACCGATGCGCGCGGCGCCGATACCGCCGACGAAATCTGGCTTGTCGAACACCCGCCCGTCTACACGCTCGGCCAGGCCGGCGACCCGGCGCACCTGCTGGTGGCCGACAGCGGCGTGCCGCTGGTCAAGGTCGATCGCGGCGGGCAGATCACCTATCACGGCCCCGGCCAGATCGTCGCCTACCTGCTGGTGGACCTGCGCCGCCGCAAGCTGATGGTCCGCCCGATGGTCGAGCGGATCGAGCAGGCCGTGATCGAGACCCTCGCGGCGTATAATCTCGCGTCGGTCCGCAAGGCGGGCGCGCCCGGTATCTACGTGGAATCGGGGCCGCATGCGGGCGCGAAGATCGCCGCGCTCGGCCTGAAAATTCGCAACGGATGCAGTTATCACGGGCTGAGCCTCAATGTCCGGATGGATCTCGCTCCGTTTCTCGCGATCAATCCGTGCGGCTACGCGGGACTCGAGACGGTCGACATGGCGGCCGTCGGCGTGGTCGCCGACTGGCGGAACGTGGCCGATACCCTCGTGCGCCGTCTGACCGCCAACCTTGACGGCGCCCCCGCCGCCGTATTGCCGCAGGCACTGGAACACACGAATGACTGACGTAATCGCAACTCCGGCATCGGCCGAATCGGCCGCCTACGATCCGACCGCCAAGCAGAAGGCGCAGGCGAAAACGGCTCGCATCCCGATCAAGATCATCCCGATCGAGAAGCTCAAGAAGCCCGACTGGATTCGCGTCAAGGCGGCCACCGGCAGCTCGCGCTTCAACGAGATCAAGACGATCCTGCGCGAGCACAACCTGCATACGGTGTGCGAGGAAGCGAGCTGCCCGAACATCGGCGAATGCTTCGGCAAGGGCACCGCCACGTTCATGATCATGGGCGACAAGTGCACGCGCCGCTGCCCGTTCTGCGACGTCGGCCACGGCCGCCCCGATCCGCTCGACGAGAACGAGCCGGGCAATCTGGCGCGCACTATCGGCGCGCTCAAGCTCAAGTACGTGGTGATCACCAGCGTGGATCGCGACGACTTGCGCGACGGTGGCGCCGGCCATTTCGTCGAGTGCATCCGCCAGGTGCGCGAGCAGTCGCCGGACACCCGCATCGAAATCCTGACGCCCGATTTTCGCGGCCGTCTCGATCGCGCGATCGGCATCCTGAACGCCGCGCCGCCCGATGTGATGAACCACAACCTCGAAACGGTGCCGCGCCTCTACAAGGAAGCGCGCCCCGGTTCGGACTACGCGCATTCGCTGAAGCTGCTCAAGGATTTCAAGGCGCTGCATCCGGATGTCGCCACCAAGTCGGGCCTGATGGTCGGCCTGGGCGAAACGCCCGAGGAAATCCTCCAGGTGATGCGCGACCTGCGCGATCACAACGTCGACATGCTGACGATCGGCCAGTATCTGCAACCGTCGGAGCACCACCTGCCGGTGCGCGAATACGTGCACCCGGACGTCTTCAAGATGTACGAGGAAGAGGCCTACAAGATGGGCTTCACGCATGCGGCGGTGGGCGCGATGGTGCGTTCGAGCTACCACGCCGATCTGCAGGCGCACGGCGCGGGCGTGGTCTGAAACCCGCCGCTTGGCCGATTGAACGAGAACCCGCCGCGAGGCGGGTTTTTCGTTTTGGGGCGCGGCTGTCGCGTCATTGCCGGCGGCATCCGCTTCAGCGCGAAATGCATAGCGTCAGCAGCGTCAATTGCATCGCAGGAATCGATAGAACCGCGTGGGCATGAAGTCTCTATAGTCGGGCGTTTTCGAACCACCGCATCCGACCCGAGAGGTAAGCCATGCCGCGTTTCCGTTCCGTCCGCACCGTCCTGACCCTCGCGCTTGCCGGCGCCGTTGCCGCGCTGACGCTCGCCGCCGCCTCGGCGCGGGCCGCCGACAAGGAAGTGGTGATCGCGTATCAGGACATGGTGGTGCCGTGGCGCTATGCGCAGGCGACGGGCGAGGTGGAGAAGGCCACTGGCTACAAAGTCACGTTCCGCAAGCTCGGCAGCGGCGCCGACGTGATCCGCGCGCTCGCCTCGGGCTCGGTGCAGCTCGGCGAGGCCGGCTCGGCGCCGATCGCGGCGGGTTTGTCGCAGGGCGTGGATCTTTCGCTGTTCTGGATTCTCGACAACATCAACGACGCCGAAGCGCTGGTCGCGCGCAACGGCTCGGGCGTCAACAGCGTGGCCGACCTGAAGGGCCACAAGATCGGCGTGCCGTTCGTCTCGACTTCCCACTTCCACGCGCTGGTCGCGCTGCAACAGGCCGGCGTCGATCCGAACTCGGTCAAGATCCTGAATCTGCGTCCGCCCGAAGTGGCGGCGGCGTGGGCGCGCGGCGACATCGACGCGACCTATATCTGGGATCCGGTGCTGGCGAAAGTGAAGCAGAACGGCAAGGTGCTGATCACGTCGGGCCAGGTGGCGAAGGCCACCGGCAAGGCGACGTTCGACGGCTTCGTCGCCACGCGCCGCTTCGCGCACGACAACCCCGAATTCGTCGCGCGCTTCGTGAAGGTGCTGGCCGCGGCCGACGCCGATTACCGCGCGCATCCGAACGCCTGGGGCAAGGGCTCGGCGCAGGCCGCCGCGGTGGCGAAGGAGTCGGGGGCGAATGCCGACGACGTGCCGGCCAGCCTCGCGCTGTACGCATTCCCGTCGGCGGCCGAACAGGCCTCGACGACCTGGCTCGGCGGCGGCGCGCAATCGGGCGCGGCGAAATCGCTGGCGGCCACGGCCGCGTTCCTGAAGTCGCAGGGGACCATCCAGGCGGTGCTGCCCGATTACTCGGTCGGCGTCGATCCGCAATTCGTGAAGGCCGCCGCGCACTGAGCGCGAGCTACGGAGGAACGCGCGATGAGCAGGCTCGATATCCGGCGGCTGTCGGTCGCCTATCCGGGGGAGCGCGGGCACGGCGACACGCAGGCGCTGGTCGACGTCGATCTGTCGATCGACAGCGGCGAGTTCGTGGTGGCGGTGGGCGCATCGGGGTGCGGCAAGACCACGTTGCTGAACTGCATCGCGGGCTTCGTTGCGCCGACCACCGGCGAGGTGCGGCTCGATGACGAGCCGGTGCTCGGGCCGGGCGTCGAGCGCGGCGTGGTGTTCCAGAAATACGCGCTGCTGCCGTGGCTCGACGTGCTCGGCAACGTCGCGCTCGGGCTGCGCTTTCAGGGCGTGGCGCGCGCCGAACGCGAGGCGCGCGCGCGGAAGATTCTTGCGCTGGTCGGGCTGGAGCGGCATGCGCGCTCGCGCGTGTACGCGCTGTCGGGCGGCATGCAGCAGCGCGTGGGCATCGCCCGCGCGCTGGCCGGCGACCCGCGCGTGCTGCTGATGGACGAGCCGATGGGTGCGCTCGACGCGATGACGCGCGAGTCGATGCAGGAACTGGTGCTCGACCTGTGGGCGCGCACCGGCAAGACGGTGTTCTTCATCACGCACGACGTGGAGGAGGCGCTGTTTCTCGGCACGCGCGTGGTGGTGATGACGCCCGGGCCGGGCCGCATCGCCGAAACGCATGACTTGCCGTTCGCGCGGCGCTTCGTGCAGACGCGCGATGCGCGCGGCGTGAAGTCGTCGCCCGACTTCATCGCGTGGCGCGAGCGTCTGATCGGTTTGCTGCACGGGCGCACGAGCGCGAAGGAGGCCGCATGAGCGCGCACGACGACATCGCGCTGGAGGCCGGTGCGCCGCCACATCCGGACGATCGGACGCGTTCGCGCACGGTGACGTGGCAGGCGCAGCCGCGCATGGCCGCCGGGCAGGGGCGTGCGGCCGACGCGGCAACGCGGCCGGTTCTGCCCGTTGCCCCCACGACACCGCGCCGCCGCACCGCGCATCGCGGCGCACGACGCCCCGGCGAAGGGCCGACGGCCGCGCTCAGTGCGGCATCGGTGGCCGGGCTGGCGCTGCTCTGGTGGGCCGCCACGTATTTCGGCTGGGTGCCCCCGCTATTTCTGCCGTCGCCGGCCGCCGTCTGGCAGGCGTTCGTCGAGGCCTGGCGCGGGCAGCTTCAGGGCGGCGTGCCGTTGATCGAGCATCTGGGCTGGAGCGCGCTGCGGGTATTCGGCGCGTTCGCGCTGGCGGCGCTGTTCGGCATTCCTGCCGGCATCCTGATGGGCGTGAGCCGCGTCGCGCGCGGCCTGCTCGATCCGCCGCTCGAGTTCTATCGGCCGTTGCCGCCGCTGGCCTATTTGCCGCTGGTGGTGATCTGGTTCGGCATCGACGAAACCGCCAAGATCGTCGTGATCTTCCTGGCCTGCTTCGCGCCGATCGCGATGGCCGCGCGCGCCGGCGTGCGCAGCGCGACGCACGAGCAGATCGCCGCCGCGTATTCGCTGGGCGGCAGCCCGTTGCAGGTGGTGCGCCACGTGGTACTGCCGGCCGCATTGCCGGAAATCCTGACCGGGCTGCGGATCGCGATCGGTTTCGGCTGGACCACGCTGGTGGCCGCCGAGATGGTGGCGGCCACGGCCGGGCTCGGGCAGATGGTGCTCAACGCGTCGAGCTTCCTGCGCACCGACGTGGTGGTGATGGGCATCGTGCTGATCGGCGCGATCGCGTGGGGGTTCGACCTCGCGATGCGCGCGCTGGAGCGGCGGCTGGTGCCGTGGAAGGGGCGCGGGTAGGGGGGCCGTGAGGCTTGGCGGCCTGCGCGATCGGGCCGTCTTGCGCGGTGGCTTGGGCTCGCACCTCCGCTGTCGCTGTCTGGAGCGGTGGCGGGTGCCGTTGCGGCGCGGGCGGCGGCTGTCAGGCTTGGCGGCTTGCGATCGCGCCGCCTTGCGCGATCGCTCTGGTGTTCGCTTTTGTTGCCGCTGCGCTGCCGCTTCTGTTCCCGCCTCCCCTCAATCCCCCGCCGCCACGCCTTCCCGTCTCGGATCGGCCCCGCCGATCCACAGCGATTGCCCGTCCACCGTCACGCGCTGCAAACCGGTCAGGTCCGAGTTCAGTTCGGTCACGACGACCGTGTGGCCGCGCCGCTTCAAGCCATCGATCAGCGTATCGGATACTCGCCCCGCTTCCACTTCGGTCGGCCCGTTGCGCGAGCCGAGGTTCGGCAGCGCGATGGCCTGCTGGATCGTCATGCCCCAATCGCCGATGCCGATCAGCGTCTTCGCGACGCTCGTCGCATCCGCGCCGCCGAGCGCCAGCGCAACGCGGCGCGTGCCGCGCTCGAACACCAGCTCGGGCGCGAGCGAGGCGCGCGCACGCTTGCCGCCGTCGAGGCGGTTCGCGAGCGGCCGGCCGTGATCGCGCGGCTGTCGCGAGAAGCCCGCCAGCGCGTCGTTGAGCAGGAAGCCGCGCACCATCAGCCGCGCGCCGAACGGATCGCCCAGGCTCGACGACATCGACACCACCGCGCCGTTGCGATCGACCACGCTCAGTTCGCTCGCGGCGGGCGGCGGCGAGAGCGCGTCGGCGTCGTCGCCGAACGCGGTGGCCAGCGAGGAGCCGGCCGGCACGCCCGCGTTGGCGTGGCCGAGGCTGGTGTCGCCGAGCCGCTGCAGGCGTTGCGCCAGATAAGTGGGGGCGATCAGCCGCTGCCAGTCGCCGGCGGGCGCGGGTACGCGGTCCGGGTCGCCGACATAGCGCGCGCGATCGGCATAGGCCAGGCGGCCGGCCTCGCTGAACAGGTGCGCGGCCTGCGGCGTGGGCTCGACGCCGAGCGCGGTGGGCACCGGCCGCTGCGCGCCGATGCGCTGCCAGTCGGGCAGGCCGTCGAGCAGGCCGAGCATCTGGGCGACGGCGATGCCGCCCGACGATGGCGGCGGCATCCCGCATAGCGTCCACTTGCGGTAATCGCTGCAGAACGGCGCGCGCGTCACGGCGCGATAGCGCGCGAGATCCTGCGGGTTCAGCAGGCCGGGGTTGCCCGACTGGCTCACCTTCGCGGCGATGTCGCGCGCGAGCGGCCCGCCGTAGAACGCGTTCGCGCCGCCGGCCGCGATCTGCCGCAACGCGGCGGCCAGCGCCGGATTGCGCAGCAGCGTGCCGGCCGCCTTGGGCCGGCCGTCCTTCTCGTAGAAATAGTCGCGCGCGGCCGGATCGTTGCGCAGCCACGGGTCGCGCGCGATCTGCGCGGCCAGGCGCGGGCCGATCGAGAAGCCCTGCGTGGCGAGCCGGATCGCCGGCTGGAACAGCCGCCGCCACGGCAGCTTGCCGTGCGCATGGTGCGCGAGTTCGAGCATCCGCAGCATGCCCGGCACGCCCACCGGCCGGCCGCCCGCCGCGCTCTGCGCGGGCGGCAGCAGCTTGCCGTCGCGGTCGAGGAACAGGTGTTCGGTGACGGCGGCGGGGGCGGTTTCGCTGCCGTCGTAGGCGTCGGTGGTCTTGTCGTCGGCATAGAGCAGGAACGCGCCGCCGCCGATCCCCGACGATTGCGGCTCGACCAGCGTCAGCACCAGTTCCGCGGCGATCGCGGCGTCCACGGCGCTGCCGCCGGCCTTGAGGATCTCGTCGCCGGCCTGCGCCGCGTACGGGTTCGCCGCGACGATCATCTCGCGCTGCGCCGACCAGCCCGGCTTGTCGTTCCAGCCGCTGGCCGCCTCGGCCGTGCGCACGCCGAAGGCCGGCGGCGCGGCGGCGGCGCTCGCGGATGCCGCGCCGGCCGCCTGCGCCGACGTCGCGCCGGAAGCCGACGCGGCGGCCGCGCCGCCCGGGCCGCCTGCACCGGCGCTCGAACACGCGGCAAGCGCCGCGAGCAGCGCGGCGGCGGCGAACGGGGCAACGCGATGGGTGAGGCGGTGGAGCGGGGCACACGGGCCAAACAGGCCAAACAGGCCAAACCTGGCAGACGGGTCGAGCGGCACGCGCACGGCGGCGCGTTGCGCGGCGGCTGGCGCGCGATGCAGGCGGGACGGGCGCGGGCGAAGCCGGTCGGTCATCGTGTACCTCGGGGAGAGCAGCGGTGTCGAAGGATGCGCCGTCGCGCGGCTTGGCCCGCTCGCGCGCCGGTCGATTGCGGATCGGGCGCCGCTCGCGGGCCGGCTATTGTCGCTGCCTGTCCACCCGCCTGTCATTCGTCGAATCCCTCGAATCGTGCCGTGCCACCGCGCCGCCGCGCCTCACTCCGCCACGCGCCCCGATTGCCGCGCCGCGTCGAGGATGAAATCGATGAACGTCGAGGTCGCGCGCGTGTGGTGCCGGTTCGGCATGTAGAGCATCGCCATGCGCGTGCCGAAGATGCTGAGTCGGTACGCGTCGAGCGTGGTCACCACGGCGCCGCGCCGCAGATCGTCCTGGATCACGTAGTCGGGCACGATGCCCACGCCGAGCCCGGCCAGCACGGCTTGCCGCAGGAACAGGAAGTTCTCGGAGATCAGCGTCGGCGCGAGCAGCACCTCGTGGCGCTCGGCGCCGAGGTAGGCCGCGATCCGCAACTGCCGCCCGAGCACGGTGGCGGTGATCAGCGGCGCGCCGGCCAGCGCGTCGAGCGTGGCCGGCATGCCGTGCGCGGCCGCGAACCCGGGCGACGCGCAGGCGACGTAGCGCACCGCGCCCATGTCGCGCGCGACGAGGTTCTGCGGCGGCTCGGCCATCACGCGCACGGCGATATCCACCTCGTCGCGCAGCAAATCCTCCACGCGATTCTCGAACACCACGTCGAGCACGATGCCCGGGTATTGCCGCTTGAACGCGATCAGCCAGTCGGACATCACGATCTGCCCATAGCCGCTCGGCACCGACAGCCGCACGCGCCCCTGCAGCGCCTGCCCGAGCGTGGCCACGGTTTCCTGCGCGGCCAGCAGCTCGTGCTGGATGCGTCGGCCGTGCTCGACCAGCCGCAACGCCACTTCGGTCGGCTCGATGCGCCGCGTGGTGCGCCGCACCAATTGCAGGCCGACCGATTTCTCGAGCTGGTTGAGCCGGTAGCTGACGTTGGCGCGGCTCATCTTGAGCCGTCGCGCGGCGTTGCTGAGGTTGCCGGCGTCGAGGATCTCGACGAGCAGCGTCAACGCGTTGATGTCCATGGCGGGGTCCGATGCGAGGGGAATTGTCAAAAGATATTTGACAGCTTGTAAAGGGAACTGGGAATTGTCAATTCGACTCGATCAATCGAGAATCCCAACACGACTGTCGGGCTGCTCGTCGGCCCGCAGGTCACTACTCAGGAGACGCGATGACCGATTCGAATCCCTCCGCCGCCGCTTCGGCTTCCCCCACCGGCACCGTGACGCGCGAGCGCCGCGACGCCGTGCTCGTCGTCACGCTCGATCACCCGCCCGTCAACGCGTTGTCCACCGAGGTGCGGCGCGGCCTGCTCGACGCCATCGAGGCGGCCGCGGGCGACGACGCCGTGGAGGCGGTGCTGCTGGTCGGCGCGGGCCGCAACTTCATCGCCGGCGCGGATATCCGCGAATTCGGCAAGCCGCCGCAGCCGCCCGCGCTGCCCGACGTGTGCGGCCGCATCGAGAACAGCGCCAAGCCGGTGATCGCCGCGCTGCACGGCGCGACGCTCGGCGGCGGGCTCGAAGTGGCGCTGGCCGCGCATTACCGGATCGCGCTGCCGGGCGCGCTGCTCGGCCTGCCCGAAGTGCTGCTCGGCCTGCTGCCCGGCGCGGGCGGCACGCAGCGCACGCCGCGCCTGATCGGTGCCGCGGCGGCGCTCGATTTGATGTTGAGCGGGCGCCGTGTCGATGCGCCGGCCGCTTACGTGATGGGCCTCGTCGACCGGCTCGCGGTCAGCGACGACACGCTGGCCGAAGGGCTGGCGTATGCCCAGGCGCTGCTCGCGAGCCGTGCGCCGGTGCGTCGCACGCGCGACGCCGACGGCCTGGCCGATCGCGCCGCCGCGCAGGCCGCGATCGACGCGGCGCGCGCCGAGCTGGGCAAGCGTGCGAACGGGCTGTTCTCACCGCAACGCATCGTCGAGGCTGTGGAAGCGGCGCTGACGCTGCCGTTCGACGAGGGCATGGCGCGCGAGCGGCAACTGTTCCTGGCCTGTCTCGACAGCCCGCAGCGCGCGGGCCTCGTCCATGCGTTCTTCGCCGAGCGCGAGGTGGCCAAGGTGCCGGGCGCGCGCGACGCGGCGGTGCGCCCGATCGAACGCGCGGGCGTGATCGGCGGCGGCACGATGGGCGCGGGCATCGCCGTGGCCGTGCTGGACGCGGGGCTGCCCGTGGTCATGATCGAGCGCGACGACCGGGCGCTCGCGCAGGGCCGCGCGCGCGTGGCGAAGGTGTACGACGCGCTGGTCGCGAAGGGGCGGCTCACCGAGGCCGCGCGCGACGAACGGCTCGCGCGCCTGAGCGGCAGCACGGTGTACGACGCGCTGGCCGATGTCGACCTCGTGATCGAGGCCGTGTTCGAGGACCAGGCCGTCAAGCAGGCCGTGTTCGAGGAACTGGCGCAAGTCACGAAGCCGGGCGCGGTGCTGGCCACCAACACGTCGTATCTCGACATCGACGCGATCGCCGCCAGCGCGGGCGAGCGCGCCGGCGACGTGATCGGCCTGCATTTCTTCTCGCCGGCCAACGTCATGAAGCTGCTCGAAATCGTGGTACCCGCGCAGGTTCGCCCGGACGTGGTGGCCACCGCGTTCGCGTTCGCGAAGCGGCTGCGCAAGGTGGCGGTGCGCGCGGGCGTGTGCGACGGCTTCATCGGCAACCGGCTGCTGGCCGTGTATCGCGGCGCGGCCGACCTCGCCATGGAAGACGGCGCGTCGCCGTACCAGATCGACCGCGCGATCCGCGAATTCGGCTTTCCGATGGGGCCGTACCAGGTCATCGATCTGGCCGGCGGCGACATCGGCTGGGCCACGCGCAAGCGTCGCGCGGCCACGCGCGATCCGGCGCTGCGCTACGTGGCGATCGCCGACCGGCTGTGCGAGCGCGGCTGGTTCGGGCAGAAGACGCAGCGCGGCTTCTATCGCTACCCGGACGGCGCGCGCACCGGCCAGCCCGATCCCGAGGTCGAGCAGATCGTGGCCGACGCGCGCGCTGCCAAGGGCATCGTGCCGCGTGAGTTCAGCGACGACGAGATCGTGCGCCGCTATCTGGCCGCGATGATCAACGAGGCCGCCAACGTGCTGCACGAGGGCATCGCGCTGCGCCCGCTCGATATCGACGTGGTGCTGGTGCACGGCTACGGCTTTCCGCGTCATCGCGGCGGCCCGCTCCATTACGCCGACACGCTCGGCCTCGACACGGTGCTGGCCGACATCCGCCGCTACGCCGAGGAAGATCCGGCGTTCTGGAAGCCGTCGCCGCTGCTGGTCGAGCTGGCCGAACGCGGCGCGCGCTTCGAGAGCCTGAATTCGAGAGCCTGAATTCGAAAGCTTGAACCGGGCCGGCCGAACGCCGGCCTCCCCCCGCATTTCGCCTCACCGGAGACAACCCGATGAACCTCGATTTCTCCCCCGAAGAAGAAGCGTTCCGCGCCGAGGTGCGGCGCTTCCTGGCCGACGCGCTGCCGCCCGAGCTGTCGGACAAGGTCAATGGCGGGCGGCGCCTGACGCGCGACGACATGGCGCGCTGGCACGCGATCCTGCATGAAAAGGGCTGGCTGGCCAGCCACTGGCCGCGCGAGTACGGCGGCCCCGGCTGGAGCGTCGCGCAGAAGTTCCTGTTCGACAACGAATGCGCGATCGCCGGCGCGCCGCGCATCGTGCCGTTCGGCGTCAACATGCTCGGCCCGGTGCTGATCAAGTACGGCAGCGAGGCGCAGAAGCGCCACTGGCTGCCGCGCATTCTCGACGGCTCCGACTGGTGGTGCCAGGGCTATTCCGAGCCGGGCGCCGGCTCCGATCTGGCGTCGTTGCGAACCAGCGCCGTGCGCGACGGCGATCACTACGTCGTCAACGGCCAGAAGGCCTGGACCACGCTCGGCCACTACGCGAACATGATCTTCTGCCTCGTGCGCACCGCCACCGACGTGCGCAAGCAGGAGGGCATCAGCTTTCTGCTGATCGACATGAACACGCCCGGCGTGGAGGTGCGGCCGATCGTGCTGCTCGACGGCGAGCACGAGGTCAACGAGGTGTTCTTCACCGACGTGCGGGTGCCGGTCGAGAACCTCGTCGGCGAGGAAAACCGCGGCTGGACCTACGCGAAATTCCTGCTCACGTACGAGCGCACCAACATCGCCGGCGTCGGCTTCTCGGTGGCCGCGCTGGAGCGCCTGCGCGCCGTGGCCGCGACGCGCATCAAGGGCGGCCGCCCGCTCGCCGACGATCCGCTGTTCGCCGCGCGGTTCGCGCGCGTCGAGATCGAACTGGAGAACATGAAGACCACCAACCTGCGCGTGCTGGCGGCCGTGGCGGGCGGCGGCGCGCCGGGCGCGGAAAGCTCGATGCTGAAGATTCGCGGCACCGAGATCCGCCAGGAAATTTCGTCGCTGATGCGGCGCGCGATGGGGCCGTACGCGATTCCGTTCCCCGACGCGGCGCTGGAAGCCGACGGGGCCGACGACGCCGAACCGCTCGGTCCGCCCGAGGCGGCGAGCGCCGCCGCGCAGTATTTCAACAACCGCAAGCTGTCGATCTACGGCGGCTCGAACGAGATTCAGAAGAACATCGTCGCCAAGACGATCGTCGGACTGTAACGGACACGGAGGCCCCATGGATTTCACGCATAGCGACGATCGCCGGATGCTGGCCGATTCGCTGAATCGCTTCATCGACGAGCAATATGCATTTCCGGTGCGCGACCGCATCGCGCGCTCCGAGGCCGGCTACAGCGACGAGCTGTGGCGGCGCTTCGCCGAACTCGGCGTGATCGGCGCGCTGTTCGCCGAGGCCGACGGCGGCTTCGGCGGCGCGGGCTTCGACATCGCCGTGGTGTTCGAATGCCTCGGGCGCGGGCTGGTGGTCGAGCCGTTCCTCGGCGCGCTGATGGCCGGCCGGGCGATCGCGGCCGGCGGCGGCGCGGCACAGCGCGAGCGGCTCGCGGCGCTGATCGACGGCAGCGCGAGCGCCGCGTTTGCGCACGGCGAGCCGGATGGCCATTACGAGTCGCACCTCGTGCGCACGCGGGCCGCCGCGCACGGCGACGGCTGGCGGCTCGACGGCGCGAAGGCGGTGGTCGAGCATGGCGCGCAGGCGGCGTTCTTCGTGGTGTCGGCGCGTCTCGATGGCGCCGACGACGACGCGGCCGGCCTCGCGCTGTTCGTGGTGCCGCGCGAGGCGGCCGGCGTGAGCGTGCGCGACATCGCGCGCATCGACGGCGGCCGCGCGGCTGAGGTGCGGCTCGACGGCGTGACGCTCGACGCCGCGGCGCGCCTGTCCGGCGACGGCGCCGCGCTGCTCGAACACGTGACCGGCCTCGGCCTGCTCGCGCTCGGCGCCGAGGCGGTGGGCGCGATGGACGTGGTCAAGGCGCAGACCATCGAATACCTGCGCACGCGCCAGCAGTTCGGCATGCCGATCGGGGGCTTCCAGGCGTTGCAGCATCGCGTGGCGGACCTGCTGCTCGAAATCGAACAGGCGCGCTCGGCCGTGATCAACGCGGCGGCGGCGCTCGATGCGCCGCGCGTGACGCGCGAGCGCGCGCTGTCGGCCGCCAAGCTCACGGTCGGCCGCACCGGCACGCGCGTCGCCGAGGAGGCGATCCAGCTGCACGGCGGGATCGGCATGACCTGGGAGCTGCCGCTCGCGCATTACGCGAAGCGGCTCGTGATGATCGATCACCAACTGGGGGACGAGGATCATCATCTGGCGCGGTATATCGGCTTGGGTAAACACTGAGGCGCCGCCGCGCATTCGGAGCCGCCTGGCGGCGGCTCCCTCCCTTCGATTCCTTCTCCCCCCGACACAATTCTCCCCACTCGTCCGGATTGCCGGACGCTCCGCTTTCCGGATTTCCGGAAACCCGGATTCCCGCGCGCCAGCCGATTCATAAAAACATAAACGAATCAAAGGCCTAAGCTTGGTTAGCGCCCTGGCATCGAGCTTGCGTATATCTGCCACAAGGCCAGCCTTGGCCGGACAACGACAGCAGCAAGGAGACAATCGATGGTGCCCCACCCAATTCCTTTCCCCCGGATGGTCTAAGGCCGTTGCTTGTTGCGACGCGGCCGCCGCGCGGGCTCATGGCTTCCCCTGACGCTCACCCGCGCGCGTGATGCCGATTCTCAAGGCTCACTTCCCCTTCTGGAAACTGGACTCATCGTGAAGAAGAAACCGTTCTACAAAGTGCTCTACGTGCAGGTGATCTTCGCCATCGTCGTCGGCGTGATCCTCGGTCACTACTACCCATCCCTCGCGATCGACATGAAGCCGCTCGGCGACGGCTTCATCAAGCTGATCAAGATGGTCATCGGCCCGATCATCTTCTGTACCGTCGTGAGCGGCATCGCCGGCATGCAGGACATGAAGAAGGTCGGTCGCGTCGGCGGCAAGGCGCTGCTCTACTTCGAGATCGTCTCCACGTTCGCGCTCGTGCTCGGCCTCGCCGCCACGCACCTGCTGCGTCCGGGCGCGGGCTTCAACATCGACCCGGCCACGCTGAACGGCAAGGAAGTGGCGTCGTACGCCGCCAAGGCGCACGGCCAGTCGACCGTCGACTTCCTGATGCACATCATCCCGAACACGATGTTCGACGCATTCGGCCAGGGCGAAATCCTGCAGATCCTGCTGATCGCGCTGCTGTTCGGCAGCGTGCTCGCGAATCTCGGCGAACGCGGCAAGGCGGTCACGGACTTCATCGAAGGCACCAGCCGCGTGCTGTTCGGCATCGTCCACATCGTCACCAAGCTCGCCCCGATCGGCGCGTTCGGCGCGATGGCGTTCACCATCGGCAAGTACGGCGTGGGTTCGCTGGTGCCGCTGCTCAAGCTGATCGGCACGTTCTACCTGACCTCCGTGGTGTTCGTGGTGGTGGTGCTCGGCGCGGTGGCCCGCTTCACGGGCTTCTCGGTGCTGCGCTTCGTTGCGTACATCAAGGAAGAGATGCTGATCGTGCTCGGTACGAGCTCGTCGGAAGCGGCGCTGCCGCAACTGATGGAGAAGCTCGAGAAGGCCGGCTGCTCGCGTTCGGTGGTGGGCCTGGTGGTTCCGACCGGCTACTCGTTCAACCTCGACGGCACCAACATCTACATGACGATGGCCGTGCTGTTCATCGCCCAGGCGACCAACATCGAACTGACCTGGATGCAGCAGCTCACGCTGCTGGCGGTCGCGATGCTGACCTCGAAGGGCGCGAGCGGCGTGACGGGCGCGGGCTTCATCACGCTGGCGGCGACGCTGGCCGTGGTGCCGACCATCCCGCTGTCGGGCATGGTGCTGATCCTCGGTATCGACCGCTTCATGAGCGAGTGCCGCGCGCTGACGAACATCGTCGGCAACGGCGTCGCGACGATCGTCGTGTCGGCCTGGGAAAAGGAACTCGACCGCAACAAGCTGCGTGCGGCGCTGAACGGCGAAGTGTCGGTCGGCGACACCACCGCGAAGGTTTGAGATGAAGCATGACGCAGCGGCGCGCGAACAGCCGCCGCTGCCCGGCGGGGCCGGTTCCGGCGGCGCTTCGGCGCGCGG
>NZ_BAAILN010000086.1:29763-39248 GCF_054589155.1 Burkholderia sp. 3C | reverse complement strand
CCCCCGCCTGGTTGTCCAGATTCTCACTGGTCAACCAATCAGGCGAAATAGTGGTTTACCAGTTGAAAGCAGGGTATCGAACGCCGCTGCGGCTTGCCGGGCGGGAGGTTTCGTCGATTCATGGGAGCGCCGGGCCGGCGCGCGGCCAAACTGGTGTACCATTTTCGCCGTCCGCGTTTCGCGAGCACCGAGAGCACATTGCATGGCCGAAGTCTTTTCCACGCCGGCGGGCGGCGCCACCGACGCCGATCGCTCCTATGTCGGGCTGGCCCGGCAGATCTACGACCTCGTCGCCTCGGGCGACGTGGCGCCCGGCGCGCGTCTGCCGTCCGAGCGCACGCTGGCCGAACGCTTCGCCGTGAGCCGCACGCAGGTGCGCGAGGCGATCATCGCGCTCGAAGTGCGCGGCGTGGTGGAGGTGCGGGTCGGCTCGGGCATCTACGTGGCCGAGGCACGCGAGGGGCGGCCCGTTGCGTCCGTCTCGTTCGAATTGCCGCGCGGGCCGGGGCCGATCGAAACCCTGCGCGCGCGGGCGCTGATCGAGGCGGAGATCGCCGCGCTGGCCGCCACCGAGCGCAAGGACGCCGATCTCGACCGCCTGTTCGCGGCGCTGCGCGCGATGCGCGAGAACATGGACGACAAGGCCGCCAACGAGGCCGCCGACCGCGATTTCCACCTCGGCATTGCGCAAGCCACCGGCAACGCGGTGCTGCGGCACATGGTGGCCGCGATGTGGGACGGCTCGCGCGCCGATCCGCTCTGGAAGAAGATCGAGGAACATTTCCACGACACCGCGCTGCGCGAAGCCTCGCAGGGCGATCACCAGCGCATCTTCTCGGCGATCATGGCCCGCGACGCGCAAGGCGCGCGCGAGGCGATGCAGGCGCACCTGACGCGCGTGATCGGCGAATTCACGCAGGCCTGGCGGTAAGGCAAGCCCGCAGGCGAGCAGGTCGTTTGTTCGGCCACGCCTGTCGATCCTGTAAAAAACGCTTGGGCCGCGCCCCGCTCGCCATGCTGGCGAAACCCGCCGGAAACCCCCGCCCCGCCTTGCTCTCCCGTTAGCCGCCCGATTCGGGCACGCGTCCTGCGCTCCCGACGGTTGGTTCGGCGCAGGCTCACGCCCGCGCCTCCGATGCGAACCCGCCAGAAGGAGGACAGCGACATGACGATTACCAAGACGATCAAGGGCATTGTCGGCATGGACCCGACCGATCACGCGGACCCGGACATGAAAGCCGTGCTCGACACGCTGCAATCGATGAACCCGAAGCCGATCGAATCGTGCACGCCGAGCGAGGCGCGCCGCCAGCCGACCCCGGCCGATGCCGTGAAGAAGCTGATCGCGCAGGCCGGCGCGGCCGCGGCCCGGCCGCCCGGCCTGGTGGATGTCACCTCGCACGACATCGAGATCGACGGCGCGATCGGGCCGCTGCCGGCGCGCGTCTACAAGCCGGCGATCGACGGGCCGCTGCCGGTGATCCTGTACTTCCACGGCGGCGGCTGGGTGCTCGCCGATCTCGACACCTACGACGCCGCGCCGCGCGCGCTGGCCGCCAAGAGCCACGCGATCGTGATCTCGGCGCATTACCGGCTGGCCCCCGAGCACAAGTTCCCGGCCGCGCACGAAGACGCCATCGCGGCGTGGCGCTGGACCGTGGCCAACGCGGCCGCGCTCGGCGGCGACCCGTCGCGCATCGCCGTGATGGGTGAAAGCGCGGGCGCGAACCTCGCGATCAACGTGTCGATCCACGCGCGCGACCACGGGTTGCAACGCCCGATTCACCAGACGCTGGTGTACCCGGTGGCGAGCAGCAACGTGATGTCGCTGTCGTACGAGGAGAATCGCAACGCGCGGCCGCTGAACAAGCCGATGATGCTGTGGTTCGTCGAGCAGGTGACGCACGACAAGAGCGAACTGAAGGACCCGCGCATCGACGTGCTCGGCTCGGCGGACCTGAAGGACCTGCCGCAGACGGCCGTGGTGATCGCCGGCATCGATCCGCTGCGCTCGGACGCCGAGAACCTCGCGAACCGGCTCGCGCGCAGCGGCGTGGACGTGGTCAGCGAGCATTTTCCGGGCGCGACGCACGAATTCTTCGGAATGGCCGACGTAGTGCAGGCCGCGCGCGACGCGCAGAAGTTCGTCGCGCTGGTGCAGCGCAAGGCATTCGGGGAAGAGGTGGTGTAGCGGGTGCGGGCGGGGCCGACGCGGGCCACGGTGGCCGGCGGCCCGGCCCGGCGCGATGGCCCGCGACGCGTGGCGGTTACTGCGCGGCGGCCTCGCCGCCCTGGCCGCCGTCGTTGCCCTGGCCTTCTCCGTGGCCTTCGTAGTCGTCGTCCTCGGCCGGATGCGCGTCGAGCCACGCCACGATCTGCTGCGAGGCCTGCAGCGGCGTGACCGTCTCGCCGGTGGCAAGGACATCGAATTTTTCGGGGTCCATGCCGTTTTCGTTGTCGAGATGCGCGATCGAGATGGTCCAGCGCCAGTCGACCTGCTCGGCGATCGGCGACGACACCGCCTCGATGCTGCACCGGCAACCGTCGATCTCGGCGACGAACCCCGTATGGGTCGGATCAAAACTCGCGAACACGGCAGCTCCTTCGATGACAGGCTCCGCAGGCGCGGAGAAGCGGCGAGTATCGCACGAGGTGCGCCGGACGGAACCCGGTGCAAACGCGGGGAAACAACGATGCGCCACGGCGCGCCGCCCGCTCGCGCTTCGGCGAAAAACCCGCTTGCCGGCTTACAATCACGGCCGCCCGGACAACCAACCGCCGTTCCGACATGACGCAGTGGAAGTACGCCAACCTCGACGCCATCCGTGGCCTTGCCGCGATCCTGATCGTGTTCCGCCACGCGCCGCTGCTGTTCCAGTCGCCGCGCTTCCAGCAGAGCTACCTGGCCGTGGACCTGTTCTTCGCGATCAGCGGCTTCGTGGTGGCCAACGCCTATGAAGCGCGGCTGCGCTCGGGCGCACTCGGCTTCGTCGCGTTCCTCAAGGTGCGCCTGATCCGCCTCTATCCGCTCTATCTGATCGGCATCGTGCTGGGCCTCGCCAGCCATTTCGTGGCGCTCGGGCATGCGCACGCGCACGGCCAGCCGCATGCGTCGCTGCTCGCCACCACGGCGCTGGTGGTGCTGTCGCTGCTGATGCTGCCGGCGCGCGCCGAGCCGCTCTACCTGGTCAACAATCCGGCCTGGTCGCTGCTCTACGAGATCGTCGCGAACCTCGGTTTCGCGGCCATCGTGCGGCGGCGCGTGGTGCCGATCCTGATCGCGGTGATGGTGCCGTCGGCCACCGTGATCGCGCTCTACGCGATCCGTCATCACGGCATCGACGAAGGCTGGGATCTCGCCAAGTGGTATCTCGCGCTGGCGCGCGTCGGCTTCTCGTTCTCGGCTGGCGTGCTGCTGTTCCGGCTGCGGCGCGCGGTGCGCCCGCGCAGCGCGCTGCTGTCGCTGCTCGCGGTCGTCGCCACGCTCGCGATGCTGTGCGTGAAGATACCGCCGCGTTGGGCAGGCCTCGCCGTGATCGTCGAGGTGATGGTGCTGATCCCGCTGATCGTCCAACTCGCCACCGCCTGCGAACCGCCGGCGTGGCTCGCCGCGCCGTTCGAGCAACTGGGGCGCGTTTCCTACGGGATCTACATCGTCCACGCGCCGTTGCTGCTGCTCGCCTACCGGCTGATGGAGGAGCACAAGCACGTGTACGGCAAGGGCGCGCTCGCCGCGTTCATCGTGGCGCTGCTGCTGCTCGTGGCGGTGCTCGACCGCTACGTGGACGCGCCGATGCGCGCCTGGCTCACGCGTCGCACGCGGCGCGACCTCGCCGTGCCGGTGCACTCGCGCGTCTAGCGGATCGGCCGCCGCGCATGGGCCCGCGGCCGGCTGGTTCGGCCGCACACTCCGGCGCGACGCGCAGCGCAACTGTGCATGGCGAAGCGCGCCTGCCTTGCCCTACACTGCCGTCTCCATGCCAACGCGAGCGAGCCGCCATGCTGAACATTCTCGGGAAACAGCCGTCGATCAACGTCCGCAAGGTGCTGTGGGCCTGCGCGGAACTGAACCTGGCCTACGAGCGCGAGGATTGGGGCTCGGGCTTTCGCGCGACCGACGTACCCGAATACCTGTCGCTGAATCCGAACGCGCTGGTGCCGGTGCTGCGCGACGGCGAGTTCGTGCTCTGGGAATCGAACGCGATCCTGCGCTACCTGGCGAACCGCGAAGGCAGCACGGCGCTGTATCCGCAGGACTCGCGGCAACGCGCGCTGGTCGATCAATGGCTGGACTGGCAGGCCACCACGCTGAACCCGGCCTGGGTGTATGCGTTCCAGGGCCTGGTGCGCCAATCGCCGGCGCATCAGGACCCGAAGGGCATCGCGCAGTCGATCGCGAACTGGACGCGCCAGATGCATATTCTCGACGCGCGCCTCGCGCAAACCGGCGCGTTCGTGGCGGGCGCCGGGCATTCGCTGGCCGATATCGCGATCGGCCTGTCGGTGCATCGCTGGCTCGGCACGCCGTTCGAGCACCCGCCGCTGCCGGCCGTCGAGGCGTATTACCACGAGCGGCTGTCGGTGCGGCCGGGGTTCGCCGAGGCATGCAGCGCGGCGATACCTTGAGCCCGCCTCCGCCCCGCGCGCCGCACTCGCCAGGGCCGAAACTCGCCGTCAGGCGCGGCCTCCACCGGCATGTCGATCGAGCAGCCGGGGTGGATCTTCAACGTCGCCCGCATGCCCACGCGGTCGACAAGCCGGCCGCCAACGATCCGGAAGATCGCGCAAGGTAGCCGAACCCCGAGAACGCCAGGCCCCGCCCGTGGTATTCGCGGGCTCGCACGGGGCATCGCCCCGGCTTGCTTAGGGTAAACTCGCGAGGTTTTCGCCGAAACGACTTGTTTCGGGATGCTGACCTATTTCTCCGCACCCATGTAGCTTTCGAGAGCCTTTCCTTCCGTTGCCCAACGGCTTGCCCCGCGATACCGCGCGCGGGCGCATCGCGTCGTTTCGACCGATGCGCGCGCCGCGTTCGACCTCGCCCGGCAAGGCTCTCGATGACGCAGCCTGCCTGCGTCACGCCCACGAAAAACCAGGCGGGCCTTCGCCCGCGCAGCGATTCCCATGCATATCCAGACACCCCGGGAGCAGTGGCTCTCGAACCTTCCCGCCAACGTGCTGGCCGGCATCACCTCGTCCTTCGCGCTCGTTCCCGAGTGCATCGCCTTCGCGCTCGTCGCGCAACTGAACCCGCTGATGGGGCTGTACGGCGCGTTCATCATCTGCGCGCTGACCGCGATTCTCGGCGGCCGGCCCGGCATGATCTCCGGCGCGGCCGGCTCGATGGCGGTGGTCATCGTCGCGCTGGTGGTGCAGCACGGCGTGCAGTACCTGCTGGTGACGGTCGTGCTCGGCGGCGTGTTCATGATGCTGTTCGGCCTGCTGCGGCTCGGCAAGCTGATCCGGATGGTGCCGCATCCGGTCATGATCGGCTTCGTCAACGGGCTGGCCATCATCATCGCGTCCGCGCAGTTCGAGCATTTCAAGACCGTCACGCCGCAGGGCACGACCTGGCTGCACGGCACGCCGCTGCTCGTCATGTGCGCGCTGGTGGCCCTGACGATGCTGATCGTCTATCTGCTGCCGCGCGTGACCAAGGCGGTCCCGCCGGCGCTGGTCGCGATCGTCGGGATCGGCATCGTCAGCCAGGGCCTGCATCTGCCCACGCGCACGCTCGGCGACATGGCGCATATCGCGGGCGTGTTCCCGAGCTTCCACCTGCCGTCCGTGCCCTGGAGCCTCGACACGCTGCGCATCGTGTTCCCGTATGCGCTGCTGATGTCGATCGTGGGCCTGCTGGAAACGCTGCTGACCTTCAACCTCACCGACGAGATCACCGAAACGCTCGGCCGGCCGAACCGTGAATGCCTGGCGCTCGGCATCGCGAACGTGGTGTCGGGGCTGTTCGGCGGGATGGGCGGCTGCGCGATGATCGGCCAGACCATGATCAACCTGAGTTCGGGCGGCCGCAGCCGTGTTTCGGGCGCGACGAGCGGCATCATGATCCTGCTCTTCATCCTGTTCCTGTCGCCGCTGATCGAGCGCATTCCGCTGGCCGCGCTGGTGGGCGTGATGTTCGTGGTCGCCCAGCAGACCTTCGCCTGGGGATCGCTGCGCCTGCTCGGCAAGGTGCCGCGCAACGACGCGCTCGTGATCGTGCTGGTCACCGTCATTACCGTGTTCACCGACCTGGCCATCGCCGTGATGTCGGGCATCGTGATCGCCGCGCTGAACTTCGCCTGGCAGCACGCCCGCGAAATCCGCGCGGAGATCGCGCGCGACAGCGGCACCGCGACCTATGCCGTGCACGGCACGCTGTTCTTCGCGTCCACCGGCAATTTTCAGGACCTCTTCAAGCCGCTGAATGACCCCGAGGCCGTGATCGTGGATTGCCGGCACCTGCATGTGGCCGACCATTCGGCGATCGCCGCGTTCGAATCGCTGGAGGAGCGCTATCGCAAGGCCGGCAAGCAGTTGCGATTCATGAACCTGTCGCCGCGCGGGCAGCATCTGCTCGCGCGCGCCGGGGTGCGGTTCTCGTTTGGTTGATGCGCGGCTGATTTCGTCGATTCTCGTGCTGACCGGCGTCGATGCCGCACTCCGCGCTTCGCTGAACCCGCGTCAAGCGGTATGAGCCGGCCCGAACGGCATCGCTTGCCGAACCCGTGGCGCCGATTGGCGAAGCGCGCTGGCGGGCCACGTCCGCTGTTCAGCTTTCCCGGCGCGCCGCCGTAAACCAGTGGCCATTCGACAACATCCCCGCCCGACCGAGTACGCCATGCCCGAGCTTCGACTATGGAAGGACACCGCCACCGCGACCCGTGCCCGCTTCCATCTGGCGGCGGTGTGCGCGGTGGTGCTGCTGTCGATTCTCGTCGCGCCGCACCCGCTGTGCTTCCCGCTCGACGACGCCTACATCACGATCCACAACGCCGATGTGCTGCTGTCCGGCGTCGATCCCAATTACGGCACCTCGCCACTGACCGGCGCGACCAGCCCAATCCACCTGCTGCTGGTCGCGTTCGCCAAGCTGTTCCTGCCCTCGCCCACCGCGGTCTTCGTGGTCGGCTTGGCCGGCATCGGCCTGTACGTCACGGCGCTCGCGCGCATCGCGTTTCAGCTCGGCGGGTCGGTGCTGACGGCCGCGCTGTTCGTCATGTTCGGCACGCTGATCGGCGCTGCCCCGTATCAGTTGCTGAACGGCCTGGAAACCGGGCTCGCGATGGCCGCCTCGGCGTGGGCGATCTCGCTCGCGCTGGAACCGGCGCGCTCCGTGTGGTTACCGCTGCTGTGCGGCCTCATGCCGTTCCTGCGCCCGGAATTGGCCGCGCTGTCGGGCGTGTTGATGCTGCGCCAACTCGGCCTGCGCGCACGCGCCGGCGACTATGCGATGGCCGTGCGCGACGGCCTGCTCGCGGTGGCCGTCGCGCTGCCGTTCCTGGCCTGGACGTGGTGTTCTCTCGGTTCCCTGGCGCCGGCTACCGCCAAGGCCAAGGAACTGTTCTTCGCCGACCGGAACTCGCCGTGGGCCATGAAAGCGCAATTCATGCTGGTGGCGTTCGTCGGCTGCGGATTGATGCCGCTCGCGATCGTGGCGATGCTCGCGCGGCGTTCCCGGCTGTGGGTACCGCTCGCCCTATTCGCCGGTTCGTTCCTGCTGGCCATGTGGCTCACGCTGCCGGGCGGCGCCGAGCACAACAATGGCCGCTATCTGTTCATCCTGTTGCCGGCCTTCCTCTATCTGACGCTAGACGTCCTGAAATCGGCGCGGTGGAGCGGCATCGGCTGCATCGTGCTGGCCGGGTGGACCACGCTGTACTTGCCGATCGTCATGAGCCGATACGATGCGGATACGCAACAAGCCGCCAACGAATTCGTTTCGCTCGCGCATTGGCTCGATACCCATCTGCCGCGCGACGCCACCCTGTTGATTCACGATGCCGGCTATCTGTCCTATGCCACGACGTTCAAGCTCGTCGACATGGTCGGCCTGAAAACACCGGGCAGCATCGCCTATCACCGCGCTTGCACCGCACCCAGCAACGGCCGCGACCGCAGGCTGGCCATCTCGGCCATCGCCCTGACGTCCGGCGCCCGCTACGCCGTGATCAAGCAGGATTCGCCACCGTTCTGGGCCACCCTCGGCACCGACCTCGCCGCCACCGGCTGGGGCCTGCGCGAGTTGCGCGCACCGTCGATGCCGGGCGGCTATGCCGTCTACGCGCTGACGCCGCCCGCCGACACGCGCCTGCCCTGCCGCCCCTGAAATCCCGCCAATCCGCATGTAGGTTTTACAAGCCCGCCTCGCGCGCTACCCGCTCTCCCGGCCCCGCCGCCGATCCGTCCCCATCGCGCGCCGCGCGCTCCGCCGCGCCTTGCCATCCCCCGCGCAGCCCCGCCACCAAGGGCTCCGCGCCGTTCCGCCCGGCGTCATCGCCCCTCATCCTCATGGCATTTCCCGCCATTTGGCACGAATGCTGCTCTACAAAGACACAAACCCGGCCGAGCATGCCCGGTTCGGACCGGCGGCCCCCCCGATCGCCGCCATGCGATCGGCAGCGGATTGCCGACAACTTCGACACGCCAACAAAGAGGAATTGCGATGACCCACAACACGCATATGACCGATGTGAAGACCCTGCGCGATCGCGCCCGCAAGCACGTCGACGATGGCGCCGTCACCGCCGGCTATCACGCCGACCGCGACACGGTGTTGAAGCTGCTCAACGAGTCGCTGGCGACGGAAATCGTCTGCATGCTGCGCTATCGCCGCCATCACTTCATGGCCAAGGGCATTCACTCGTCGGGCATCGCCGAGGAATTCCTCGTGCACTCGAACGAGGAGCAGAGCCACGCCGACATGCTGGCGGCCCGTATCGTGCAGCTCGGCGGCAGCCCGGATCTGGCGCCGGACGGCCTGACCAAGCGCAGCCATGCCGAATACGTGGAAGGCACGACGCTGGTCGACATGATCAAGGAAGACCTGGTGGCGGAGCGCATCGCGATCGACAGTTATCGCGAGGCGATCCAATACCTCGGCGATCGCGATCCGACCACGCGCCGCCTGTTCGAAGAAATTCTCGCGGTCGAGGAAGAGCACGCCGATGAAATGTCGGACCTGCTCGCCGGGCTGCCCGAGGAACTGAAGAAGAAGAACGTGAACTGAGTGAGCGTCGCGTTCGCACCGTGTTCAACCCCGTGACGGCGGGCATCCATCCGTCTGCAAGCATTCAACGCTGGAGGTGAAGCATGAACAAGGATCACATCAAGGGTACGGTCGAGCAGGTCAAGGGCAAGGTCAACGAAGCCGTTGGCAAGGCCACCGGCAACACCAAGCAGGAAGTCAAGGGCGACTTGCAGCAAGCCGCCGGCGAGGCACGCAAGGGCCTCGGCGATGCGAAGGACGCGGTGCGCGGCAAGCCGGA
>NZ_BAAILN010000086.1:20559-29673 GCF_054589155.1 Burkholderia sp. 3C | reverse complement strand
CGCGTGACCGTTTCGCCTCGTCGCGAAGCGGTCACGATGCGCGGTCAATCTGTCGCGCATGCCCGGCCTCGGCCGGGCAGCGTCCAGACCGCGACATGCGAGGTATCGATGCAGCACGATTCCAACGATTCCCGTCACACCCCCGCCCCGAACGACGACACCGCGGACACCGCGCCGACGACCGTCGAATCGGATCTGTCATTACTCGAACTGCTGGTGGCGCGTCTCGTACCCGGCGAGCCCGCGCCGTTCGCGCTGTGGCGCGCACGGCTCGAAGCCACGCTGGCCAGCGACGGCCTGCAACCGGCCGAACGCGCGCAGCTCGACGACATCGTCGCGCGCCTGCGCGAACTCGAAGCGCACAGCACTCGGCTGGCCTTGCACTGAGGCCGCCGCACGGTACGCCGCGCAATTCAGCGACACCCCAAACGACCAACGCCACGCGCGATATCGCATCGCGCGTGGCGTTCGCCGTTCCCTTCTTGTCTTCCTGCCGCGCGGCCGTTCAGTGCGCGGCCACCTCCGCCCCGACCCGCCCGGCCTGCAACGCGGTGCGCGTCACGCGCTCGCGTGCGTCGAGCGCCGCGCACCATGCGACGTAATCCGCACGCGTCCAGTCCAGTTCGACGCCCACGCGCCGCGTGCCCGGCCGGATCTTCGGCTTGTGCAGCGACAGCGTGACCGATTCGAGCGACGGCCATTCCTCGAACGACAGCGCCGCCAACTCCACCACCAGCGTTTCGAGCAGCCGCGTGTGCGGCTTGTGCGCGAGCCACGACGCAACACGCGCGCAGTAGCCGTCGTAATCGACGAAGCCCTCCGCGCCCTGCTCCACCGGCTCGCAGCGGTAGCCGAGCCGCGCGTCGACCACGACCGGCTGCGGCGCCTCGTGCTCGTGCGCATGAATGCCGATGCGCGCGGGCACCTTCAGTTCGTCGATGAACACGCTCCAGCCGCGCCCGCGCGGGCGGGCCGTTTCGAGCGTCGCGAACGGATCGTCGGTGCGTTTCATGACACGATCGGCGCGGCGGCGTCGAGCATGATGCGGCAGAAGTAATCGGCGAAGCTGCGGCGGATCACCAGGTCGTAGCTCTGCTCGCCGGTCGGCACCAGCGTAATCGACGACTTGAAGTAATGGCTCTGCGCGCATTGGCCCGCGCCGAAGCGGCTCGGATGCAGATCGAGCGGGCAGCCGCGCGCGATCACGTCGCGCACGCGCTCGCCGCTGACTTCCAGCACCGTGAAGCCGCTGCCGACATCCACCGCCGCCGCGTAGCGGCCGGCCAGCGCCGGCACCAGCTTCGCTTCGAGCTGGCCGGCCACCACCGGGCCGTGCGAGCGCACCAGCCACTCGTCCGGGCCGAGCCACAGCACGTCGTAGTCGGCGCCGCGCGCCACCGTGTTCGGCGTGGCGGGCGGCTTGCAGCCGACCACGCGCTCGAACGCCTCGACGAACGCCGGATCGGACAGCTCGCCGCGCACGTTGACGAGGTCGAGGAACGGCCGCTCGCGCAGTTGAAACTTCTGCGAGGCCTTCGCCTGGTGCGGCTTCAGCACGTCCTGCGCACCGACCAGCGGCGATTCGAGCCGCATGCCGGCCGGTTGCACGGCCACCGAAGTTTGATTTCGCGTTTCATTCCACATTCTGACGTACCCCTTCGGTGTCGTAGAAAACCGGGCTGGTGATCTTCGCGTTGATCTTCCTGCCGTTCGCGAGCGAGATCGCGACGGACTGGCCCATCTTGCCCAAACCGCCCTTCACCACCGCCATCGCGATCGAGCGCTTGAGGATCGGGCTGAAGTAGCTCGACGTGACGTGGCCGATCATCGGCGTCAGTCCGTTCGCATTCGCCACGGCCGCCGTCTCGACGATCTGGCCGCCTTCTTCCAGCACGGTGGCCGGGTCGTCGGTCAGCAGGCCGACCAGTTGCTTGCGGTTGCTGCCGGCCGTGTCCGAGCGCGACAGCGAACGGCGGCCGAGGAAATCCTTCGACTTCGCCACCAGCCCGCTCATGCCGAGGTCGTGCGGCGTGACCGAACCGTCGGTGTCCTGGCCGACGATGATGTAGCCCTTCTCGGCGCGCAGCACGTGCATGGTTTCGGTGCCGTACGGCGTGATGTCGAATTCCGCGCCGGCCGCCATGATGGCTTCCCACACCGCGCGGCCCGCGTTGGCCGGCACGTTCACTTCATAGGCCAGTTCGCCCGAGAAGCTGATGCGCATCACGCGCGCCTTCGCGCCCGCCACGGTGCCGTCGCGGTAGCTCATGAACGGGAACGCCGCGTTCGCGAAATCGATGTCCTGGCACACCTTCTGCACCACCTTGCGGCTGTTCGGGCCGACCACGGCGAACGTCGCCCAATGATCGGTGACCGACGACAGACGCACCTTCATGTCCGGCCATTCGGTCTGCAGCCAGCGCTCCATCCAGGTCAGCACGCGCGCCGCGCCGCCGGTGGTGGTGGTCATCATGTAGTGCTGCTCGCCGAGGCGCACCGTCACGCCGTCGTCGAACACCATGCCGTTCTCGTCGAGCATCAGCCCGTAGCGGCACTTGCCGACTTCGAGCTTGTTCCACGGGTTCGTGTACATCCAGTTCAGCAACTGGATCGAATCCGGGCCTTGAATGTCGATCTTGCCGAGCGTGGACGCATCGAGAATGCCGACGCTGTTGCGCACCGCCAGGCATTCGCGCGCGACCGCCGCGTGCAGGTCCTCGCCGTTCTTCGGGAAGTACCAGGGGCGCTTCCAGTTGCCGACGTCCTCGAACAGCGCGCCGTTCGCGACGTGCCATTCGTGCACGCAGGTCTTGCGCACCGGGTCGAGGAAATCGCCCAGTTCGCGGCCGGCGAACGTGCCGAACGTGACCGGCGTGTAGTTCGGACGGAAGGTGGTGGTGCCCGTCTCGGGGATCGTCTTGCCGAGCGCCAGCGCGAGGATCGCCATGCCGTTGATGTTGCCGAGCTTGCCCTGATCGGTGCCGAAGCCCATGCCGGTGTAGCGCTTGGCGTGCTCGACCGATTCGAAGCCTTCGCGGGCGGCCAGCAGGATGTCGGCCGCGCCCACGTCGTTCTGGAAATCGACGAAACGCTTCGCGCCGCGCGTCACCTGCTCGCCCGCGCCGACCAGCCAGAGCGCCTGCAGCGGCGCTTCGGCGGCGTCGGTGGCCTGCGGGGCGACCGGGCGCTGCACCGCGTTGAAACCGGCCGCCTTGGCCGCGTCCACGCCGGCGTCCACCGCGAGCCGCAGCCCGCGCGCCAGCGAGAATTCGCCGGCGGCCGCGCCGATACTGGTTTCCGGCTGCACGGCCTTGCCCGGCACGAAGCAGGCTTTCTCGTCGTGCCAGTGCGCCTTGCCGCCCGATTGCGCGAACAGGTGCAGCACCGGGCTGTAGCCCCCCGACATCGCGAGCAGGTCGCACGGCAGCGTGGCCGTCTTGCCGCCCATCTTGCCGCTCGCGTAGGTGTGCACGTCGACCGAAGTCACGCGCAGCTTGCCGGCTGCCTGCGCCACCACCGCGCCGTGCATCACGGTCACGCCGTGACGCTTGGCGGCGGCCGGCAGCGCGCCGTTCGAGGCGGCGCGCGAATCGACCACCGTGACCTTCGCACCGTGCGCCTTCAGGTCGAGCGCGGCCTGGTAGGCGCGATCGTTGTTGGTGAACACCACCGCCTCGCGGCCCGGCAGCACGCCGAAACGGTTGACGTAGGTGGACACCGCGCCGGCCAGCATCACGCCCGGCAGGTCGTTGTTGCCGAACACGATCGGGCGCTCCTGCGCGCCGGTCGCGAGGATCACGCGCTTGGCGCGGATCTTCCACAGCAGCTCGCGCGTGCCCTTGCGCATCGACACCGGCAGATGCTCGGTCAGGCGTTGCGAGACGGTCACCAGGTTGTGGTCCTGGTAGCCGAACGCCGTGCTGCGCGACAGGATCTTCACCTCGGGCAGCTTGGCCAGTTCGGCCTCGATCTTCTCGACCCATTGCAGCGCCGGCTTGCCGTCGATTTCGGCGCGGCACGACAGCAGGCTGCCGCCCAGCTCGCGCTGGTCGTCCACCAGGATCACGCGCGCGCCGGTCACGCCCGCCGCATGCGCGGCCGCCAGGCCGGTCGGCCCGCCGCCCACCACCAGCACGTCGCAATGCGCGAACTGCTTGTCGTAGCGGTCGGCGTCGAGCGCCGCAGGGGCCTTGCCCAGGCCGGCCGCCTCGCGAATCTTCTCCTCGTACTTCGGCCAGAACTTGCGCGGCCACATGAAGGTCTTGTAGTAGAAGCCTGCCGGCATGAAGCGCGCGAACTTCTGGTTGATCGCGAAGCGATCGTTTTCCAGCGACGGCTCGGCGTTCACGCTGGTGGCGACCAGGCCCTGGTACAGCTCGATCTCGGTGGCGCGCGCGTTCGGCACGGTGTACGCGCCGGTTTCGAGCTGCACGACCGCATTCGGTTCCGCGACGTCGGCCGTCACGATCCCGCGCGGGCGGTGGTACTTGAAGCTGCGGGCGACGAAATGCACGCCGTTGGCCAGCAGCGCCGAGGCCAGCGTGTCGCCCTGGAAGCCCTGGTAGGTGCGGCCATTGAACGTGAAGGTCAGCGGAATCGCGCGGTTGATCCGGCCACCCGCATTCAGGCGGTCTTTCTGGCTCATTTCGTGTTGCCCTCTTGTGCGTCATGTGCGGGCACGCCGAACGTGTCGTAGCCCTGGATTTCGTAGCTCACCGTGTCGCGCGTCGCCATGAACCAGCGGCGGCAGCCCTGCGTGTGCAGCCATTGCTCGCGGTGCACGCCGCGCGGGTTCTTGCGCATGAACAGGTAGTCGCCCCATTCGCGGTCCGACAGCGCGTCGGTGTCGAGCGGGCGGGCGATGTCGGCTTCCCCGCCGCACGAGAATTCGGACTCGGCGCGCGGTCCGCACCACGGGCATTTGATCAGCAGCATGTTGGGTTCTCCTCGTGGTCCGGGGTCAGTGCGCGACGGCGGCGGCGCCGTGTTCGTCGATCAGGTGGCCGTTGTAGAAACGGTCGAGCGCGAACGCCGCGTTCAGCGCGTGCGGCTCGTCGCGCGCGATGGTGTGCGCGAACACCCAGCCCGAGCCCGGCGTGGCCTTGAAGCCGCCCGTGCCCCAGCCGCAGTTGAAATACAGCCCCTTCACGTCGGTCTTGCTGATGATCGGGCAGGCGTCCGGCGAGACATCCACGATGCCGCCCCACTGGCGATTCATGCGCACCCGCGAGAACACCGGGAACATCTCGACGATTGCTTCCAGCGTGCCTTCGATCACCTGGAAGCTGCCGCGCTGGCCGAAGCCCGTGTATTGATCGATGCCGGCGCCGATCACCAGGTCGCCCTTGTCGGACTGGCTGATGTACGCGTGCACCGCATTCGACATCACCACCGTGTTGACGCACGGCTTGATCGGCTCGGACACCAGCGCCTGCAGCGGGTGGCTTTCGATCGGCAGGCGGATGCCGGCCATGTCGGCGAGCGAGCTGGTGTTGCCGGCGGCGACCACCGCCACCTTCTTGGCCTTGATGAAACCCTTGACCGTATCCACGCCGGTGACCTGGCCGCCGTCGCGGCGGATGCCCGTCACCTGGCAGTTCTGGATGATGTCCACGCCGGCGCGGTCGGCGCCGCGCGCGAAGCCCCAGGCCACCGCGTCGTGGCGGGCCGAGCCGCCGCGACGCTGGATCGACGCGCCCAGCACCGGGTAGCGGCTGTTCAGGTTGATGTTGGGTTCCAGTTCCTTGATCTGCGCGGGCGTCAGGTATTCGGCGTCCACCCCGTTCAGGCGGTTCGCGTTGACGCGGCGCTGCGTGTCGCGCACGTCCTGCAGCGTGTGCGCGAGGTTCATCACGCCGCGCTGGCTGAACATGACGTTGTAGTTCAGATCCTGCGACAGCCCTTCCCACAGCTTCATGGCCTTCTCGTACAGGCCGGCCGATTCGTCCCACAGGTAGTTCGAGCGCACGATGGTCGTGTTGCGGGCGGTGTTGCCGCCGCCGATCCAGCCTTTCTCGAGGATCGCGACATTGGTAATGCCGTGCTCCTTGGCAAGGTAGTACGCCGTCGCGAGGCCATGACCGCCACCGCCGACGATCACCACGTCGTATTCCTTCTTCGGTTCGGGGGAACGCCATTGGCGCTCCCAGTTCTCGTGATACGACAGGCCGTTGCGGAACAGGCTGAATAGGGAGTAGCGGCTCATTTCAATGCACCTTGGTTAGCACTCGATGACGTTCACGGCCAGGCCGCCGCGTGACGTTTCCTTGTATTTCGTTTTCATGTCGGCGCCGGTTTCGCGCATGGTCTTGATCACCGAATCGAGCGACACGTAATGCTGGCCGTCGCCCTTCAGCGCCATGCGCGACGCGTTCAGCGCCTTGATCGCGCCCATCGCGTTGCGCTCGATGCAGGGGATCTGCACCAGGCCGCCCACCGGGTCGCAGGTCATGCCGAGGTTGTGTTCCATGCCGATCTCGGCGGCGTTCTCGACCTGATCGGGCGTGCCGCCCATCACGGCGGCGAGCGCCGCGGCGGCCATCGAGCAGGCCACGCCCACCTCGCCCTGGCAGCCGACCTCGGCACCGGAAATCGAGGCGGTTTCCTTGTAGATGATGCCGATGGCCGCGGCCGTCAGCAGGAAATCCAGGATCCCCTGCTCGTTCGAGCCGGGCACGAACTTCACGTAGTAATGGAGCACCGCCGGGATCACGCCGGCCGCGCCGTTGGTCGGCGCGGTGACCACCCGCCCGCCGGCGGCGTTCTCCTCGTTGACGGCCATCGCGTAGAGGTTGACCCAGTCGAGCATCGACAGCGGATCGCGCAGCGATTCCTCGGAGCGGTCGCGCAGGCGGTTGTACAGGCCGGCCGCGCGGCGCTTGACGCGCATCGGCCCGGGCAGCTCGCCCTCCACCTTGCAGCCGCGCTCGACGCAGGCCGCCATGGTCTTCCAGACCGCCAGCAGGCCGGCGCGCACTTCCTCGGCCGGGCGCAGCGCGCATTCGTTGCGGTACGTCAGCTCGGCGATCGACAGGCCGCTTTCGCGGGAGACGCGCATCAGGTCGTCGCCGGTGCGGAACGGGTACGGCACCTCGGTCGCGGCGCGCACGCCGTTCACGCGATCGCCGTCGCGATTCACCACGAAGCCGCCGCCGACCGAGTAATACTCCTTCTCCACCAGCAACTGGCCCTGTTCGTCGAACGCCTGGAAGCGCATGCCGTTCGGGTGGACGATACCGGTGCCGGTCATCAGGCGGCGGAAGAAGCCGATGTCTTCCTTTTCCTCGAAGCGGACCGACTGGCGGCCCAGCAGCGAGAGCGTCTTCTCGGCGCGGATCGCCTTCAGGCGCGGCTCGATCAGGTCCGGATCGATCACGTCCGGCAGGTGGCCCTCCAGGCCGAGCAGTACCGCCTTGTCGGTGCCGTGGCCCTTGCCGGTCGCGCCGAGCGAGCCGTACAGCTCGACCCGCACGCGCCGCACGAAGGCCAGCAGGTTCGCATCCTCGACATGCGAGGCGAACCGGCAGGCGGCGATCATCGGGCCGACCGTATGCGAGCTCGACGGGCCGATGCCGATCTTGAACAGATCGAAAACGCTGACGTTCATCTGACTGCTTCTCCGGGGGAAACGGAACGGTTGGACATTGGCGTCAGTACATCAAAGCGTAAAATCCGCCGATAGAACAAAACCGGCATCGAAGTGGGATGCCGCCGCCACCCCGGTGACGGCGGGGCCGAAAACTGCGTTTTGGCGATGATTCGCGACGGAAAAACGCAAGTCCGGCCCCAATGGATCGGCGACGCTCGACGCACGGAGCGCCGCCGCCGGCCGGCGCTTTCCGGCTTCACGCCCTACCCTGACCACGCTTCAATGACGCCCGATCTGCCCGCCTCGCTCCTGTCCGACGATCCGGCCCCCCACCGGTTGCGCTTCGGTATCGTGCTGCTGCCGAACTTCACGCTCACCGCCTTCTCGGGCTTCGTCGACATGCTGCGGCTGTCCGCCGACGACGGCGACTACAGCAAGCCGGTGCGCTGCGCCTGGAGCGTGATCGGCGACACGCTCGCGCCGGTGCGCGCGAGCTGCGGCATCCAGATCACGCCGTGGGAAACCTTCGACGAGGCGCGCGAGCCGTTCGACTACGTGGTGGTGGTGGGCGGGCTGCTGCATTCGAGCCCGCAGGCAAGCCCCGACACGCTGAAGTTCGTGCGGCGCGCGGCCGAGGGCGGCGCCAACGTGGTGGGGATCTGCACCGGCGTGTTCACGCTGATGCGCGCGGGCGTGCTCGATGCGCACCGGATCTGCGTGAGCTGGTTCCATTACTGGGATTTCATCGAGCGCTTTCCGAACGCCGATCCGGCGCTGCTGATCGCCGACCGGCTGTTCGTCATGGATCGGCGCCGCATCACGTGCTCGGGCGGGCGCGCCGCGATCGACGTGGCCGCCGCGATCCTGCTGCGCCATTTCGATCACGCCACCGTGCAGAAGGCGCTGCGCATCCTGCTGGTGGGGGAGATGCAGAAGGGCAACGCGCCGCAGCCGCATCCGCCGGGGCTGGAGCCGGCCACGCACCCGAAGGTCAAGCGCGCGATCCTGCTGATGGAACAGCACGTGGGGCGTGCGCTGCCGCTGGAGGAACTGGCCGGCAAGCTCGACCTGTCGGCGCGGCAACTGGAGCGGCTGTTCAAGGCCGAAACCGGCAAGAGCCCGCAGGCGTTCGCCAAGCAGGTGCGGCTGCGCACCGCCGCCTGGCTGCTGACGAGTTCGGACCGCACGGTGGCCGACATCGCCACCAGTTGCGGGTTTGCCGATGCGTCGCATCTCGGGCGGGAGTTTCGGAAGCAGTTTGGTGCGACGCCGGCGGCTTATCGGGAGAAAGGTGGGGCGGCGGCGGAGGGGGGTGAAGCGGCTGAAGGGGTCGAGGCGATCGAGGGGGCTAAGGCGGTCGAGGCGGCTGAGGCAGTCGATGCCGCTAAGGCGGTTGATGCTGCTGAGGCGGTCGATGCTGCTGAGGCGGTCGATGCGGTCGATACGACCGAGGGGACCGATGCTGCCGATCGCGAAACCGTGGCAGGCCCGGCGGGCAAGGCCGAAGCGGCCGGCAAAGACCGGGG
>NZ_BAAILN010000086.1:17259-20403 GCF_054589155.1 Burkholderia sp. 3C | reverse complement strand
GCCCCCACGACGGCTCACGCTACATCGCCCACGATCAAACGTAGACGCTGACGGCCGTGCCGCTCGACTGGCCGGTCTGCTGCACGTATTGCGCAATCGCGGACTGCAGGGCGGCGCTGTCGGTCGCCACCTGCGTGGTAGCGGCCTGGCGTTCCGCATCGGTGTGCGCGCGTGCCAGTTGCTGCTCGGCCTGCTGCAGTTGCTGTTCGAGGCGCTTGATCGTCTGTTCGAGCTGACTCGCGGCGCTGCTGCTGCTCGAAGAGCCACCGCCACCGCCACCACCGCCGCCCGAACCTTGCGTGCTGCTCGTGGAACCGGACGTGCCGGACGAGGCAGTCGACGAATCCGACGACGTGCTCGAAGTGGACGATGCGCCCACGGCCGTCGAGGTGCTCGCCGATGCGGTGCTGCTTGCGCCATAGCCGAGCGGCGTGCCGCCGGTAATGTCGGTGGTCGAGGTCGACGCGGTGGCCGAAGTGGCGGATGTCGCCGACGAGGTCGAGGTCACCGCCGTGGCCGGTTGCGTCGCGCTGGCCGACGCCGCTGCCGCCGCCGCCGACTGGCTCGATGGATTCGACTGGCTGGTTTGACCGGAAGCCGCCGCGGCTGCCGCATCGGCCGCCGCCTGCTTGTCGCGCTTGCTGCTCGCCGACGTGCTGTCATACGGATCGACCGTGCTGATGCTGGAAGTCGCCTGAATGCTCATGACCTGCTCTCCGTTGGCTTGACCGCTGCATATCGGCATCCGAACGAAAAACTTGAGGTCGGCTCAGGAAAACACGATTTCCCTATCTATCAAGCAGTTACGCCGCCTTACCTGCGTCACGCGGGCGGCACGTCGGCCAGGCCGCCCGGCAGGATCGCGCGCGCGCTCGAAATGGCGTTGAAGTACTCGCGCAGCACCCGGATCAGGCCGTTTTCCACCCGCACATAGCTGGCGTAGTCCTGCGTATAGGGCTGCCCGGTGCCGCCGATGCGGCCTTCGGAGTGGTACTCGACGAACAGCTCGCCATCGCGCTTCAGCTCGTGAATCACCATCGTGCCGACGGCCACCGGTGGAATCCGGTCGCGGATCAATTCGAGCAAGGCGCCGATCTGCGCCGTGCCTTCGTGGCGCGCCGGCAGGCCCAGCGTGGGCGCGTATGGAAACTCGAAGACGGCGTCGGGCGCGAACAGCGCCAGGCAGCGTGCGTGGTCGGTATCGAGATGCGTGAGGGCATCGGTGAACTGCATGAAGACTTCGCGTGCGGACGACATGAGCGGCGCTCCGGTTCAATGGGCCGGCCCTGCCCGGTGCTGCGAGCCGTGACGAACACGAGGGACGGCGCACCGTTGCTCGGCCCGCCGCCCCTCCCGATTCGAGCGGCCAGTATTTGAGCGCTCAAGTTAAAGCGTTATAGTGAGCGCTTTCCCGCATCGCGCTGCACTTGCAGATCCTCCGGCATGCCAAGCAAACCCGACGCCACCAACGCCCCCGCCGCCCCACCAAGCGACGCCGAGGCGCGCGAGCATTTCGCGTCGCTCGCCTGTACCCACACAGCGCTGCGCCGCGCGGCGCGCCGTCTCGGCAACCTGTACGACGATGCGATGGCCCCGTCGGGCCTCAAGTCCACCCAGGCCGGCCTGCTCGCCGAAGTCGAGCGGATCACGCAGCGAAACGGCAATCAGCCCCCGACGCTGCAGGATCTGGCCGATCAACTCGCGGTGCAGATTTCGGCCGTGACGCACGCGCTGCGCCCGCTGATCCGCGACGGGCTGGTGGCGCTGCGGCCCGACGCCCAGGATCGCCGCGTCAAGCGCGTGACGTTGACGGCCGATGGGCAGGCACGCCTGCAAGTCGCGTTCGAACACTGGCGCGAGGCGAACGAACGCGTCGAAACGGTGCTCGGCACGGCCGATGCCGTCATGTTGCGGCGGCTCGCCGATCAGGTGTCGTCCGACACGTTCCTCGCCGCGTACGATCGGGACCGGGACGAAAGCCGCGATTAGGGCTGCTTAGGGCCTGGGGTCGCCTGGGTCGCCTGGGTCGCCTGGGTCGCCTGGGTCGCCTGGGTCGCCTGGGTCGCCTGGGTCGCCTGGGGCTGCTTAGAGCCGCTCAGCGTCGCAGCCAAGCATCGAACACCGCCGCTACACGAACAGCTTGGCCACCGCCGTCATGTTCTCCTTGCCGAAACCGCGCTCGACCGCGATGCGAAACACGCCGCGCGCGGCGGCGATGGTCGGCGCCATCGCATCGTTGCCGACCGTCTGCAACGTGTAGCCGAAATCCTTCTCGATCAGCTCGACCGGAAATTGCGGCGCAACCGCGCCGGTCAGCATGAGGCCGGACACACGCCCCGCCGCCGCGCTCCAGACGGGCGTGGCGGCGATCGCCGCCAGGATTCGCGTGACGTCGGCGCCCGCGTGCCCCAGCAGGCCGATCAATTCCCCCAGCACCGCCACCTGCACGCCGAGCAGCGTGTTGGTGGCCAGCTTCGCCAGCGCGGCGGCGCCGGGCGACCCCACATGCACGATGGACGCGCCCATCGCCGCGAGCACGGGTTCGGCTTGCGCCAGCACCCCGGCATCGCCGCCGATGAAATAGGTCAATTGCCCGGCCTCGGCCTGCGGCGTGCTGCCGACGACCGGCGCTTCGAGCAGCGGCAGCGCCCGCTCGGCCAGGCGTTCGTCCAGTTCGCGAATCCACTCGGCCGTCAGCGTGGAGCTTTCGATCGCGATCGCACCGGCCGCCATGCCCCCGGCCGCGCCGGTATCGGGGTCGAGCCAGACCTGCCGCGAGGCCTCGTTGTCGCGCAGCATCGCGATCACGAACGCCGCGTCGGCGGCCGCCGCCTTCGGCGTGTCGGCGAGCCGCGCGCCGGCTTCCACCAGCGGCGCGGCCGCCTGCGGGCTGCGGTTCCACACCGTCACCCGATGCCCGGCCCGGATCAGGTTCGCCGCCATGCGCGAGCCCATCGCGCCCAGGCCCAGTACCGCAATCGTCGCCATCTCGTTGCTCTCCCGCTGAATGATTGGTGCACGGCTCGATGCCGGTTTCGCCGCCGATTCTGCGCGCCCGCCGCCCGCCCCGCCATGTCATGCACGCCATGATTCCGGCCATGACGGCGGCCCCGGCACGCCTCGCCGGAATCATCGAGAATGGCC
>NZ_BAAILN010000086.1:14721-17045 GCF_054589155.1 Burkholderia sp. 3C | reverse complement strand
TCGCCCGAGAAGGGTTTCATGTGCTGGTCGCGGGGCGCACCCCAGAGAAGATCGAGCGCGTGGCCAGCAGCCTCGGCGCGGGCAACGGCACGGCGATTCAGGTGGACGCCACCCGCGAGGACGACGTCCTGCGCCTGTTCCGCGCCGCCGCCGAACCGGGCGCGGGGCGCGCGCCGGCCAGCGTGGTGGTGTTCAACGCCGGCAACAACCGGCATATCCCGTTGCAGGAGGTGTCGGCCGAGCAGTTCGAGGATTTCTGGCGCGTCGGCTGCTTCGCCGGGTTCCTGGTCGGCCGCGAGGCGGTCAAGCTGCTGTTGCCGCAGGGCGCCGGCACGATCCTGTTTACCGGCGCGTCGGCCAGCCTGCGCGGCCGTCCCGGCTTCGCGCACTTCTCGGCGGCGAAGGCCGGCCTGCGCATGCTGAGTCAGAGCATGGCGCGCGAATTCGGGCCGCAGGGCCTGCATGTCGCCCATGTGGTGATCGACGGCGGCATCAACGGCAGCCGGCTGAAAAGCTTGCGGCCCGGCGTCGTCGAGGAACGCGGCGAGGAAGGCCTGCTGAACATCGACGCGATCGCCGACACCTACTGGCATCTGCACCAGCAGCATCCGAGCGCGTGGACGCAGGAAATCGATCTGCGCCCGTTCAAGGAAGCGTTCTAAGCGGTCGGGCGAGCGGGCCGCGCGAGGGTTCGGGTCGGGCCAGTCGAAGCGCGCGGATTCGGCCCTTGCTGAGTTGAAGCACGCGGCATTGGCCCTTGCCGAGTCGAAGCACGCGGCATCGGCCCTTGCTGAGTCGCAGCGCGCGGTGTCGCCCTTCGCCGAATCGAAGCACGCCGCATTCGCCCTTGCCGAATCGAACTACGCGAATTCAGCACCGACCAGCAGGCCAGCGCGATCGGTGCCCCGCTGGCCAGCCTCGCGCTGGCCGAGCGGGCCGAACACTGGCCGCTAATGCGCCGCCCTGCCGTGCCGCCGGCCACACCCTATCCGCCCGGCTCGACTCGCTCGCCGCCACCTCAAACCCGAACCCGCTCCGGCTCACGCTCGCCGCGCAGCACCGCGGCCATCTTCTCGCGGTCGAGTTCCTTCTCCCAGGCCGACACCACCACCACCGCCACCGCGTTGCCGATCATGTTGACGAGCGATCGACACTCGGCCATGAAGCGGTCGATGCCCAGAATCAGCACCATCGCCGCCACCGGCACCGTGGGCACCACGGCCAGGCTCGCCGCCAGCGCGACGAAGCCCGCGCCCACCACCGCGCTCGATCCTTTCGACGTCAGCATCGTGACGGCCAGCAGCGTCAGCTCCTGCCCCGCCGTCAGATGGATGTTGGTGGCCTGCGCGAGAAACAGCACGGCCAGCGTCATGTAGATGTTCGCGCCGTCGAGGTTGAACGAATAGCCGGTGGGCACCACCAGCCCCACCACCGCCTTCGAGCAGCCGAGCCGCTCCAGCTTCTCCATCAACTGCGGCAGCACCGCCTCCGACGTGCTGGTGCCGAGCACGATCAGCAGCTCTTCCTTCAGATAGGCCAGCAGCCGGAACAGGTTGAACCCCGCCAGCCGCGCCACCGCGCCGAGCACCACCGCGACGAACACGAACGCCGTCACGTAGAACACCGCGATCAGCTTGAACAGCGGAATCAGCGAGGCGATGCCGTAGGTGCCGACGGTAAACGCGATCGCGCCGAACGCGCCGGCCGGCGCGAGCCGCGTGATGATCTTCACCAGCGAGAAGAACACCGCCGAGCAGCGCTCGACCGCCAGGCTCACGCCGCTGGCCCGCTCCCCGGCGGCCGACACCGCCAGCCCGAACATCACCGAAACGAACAGAATCGGCAGCGTGTCGCCCTTGGCGAACGCGTCGAAGAACGAATTGGGCACGATGCCGAGCAGGAAGCCGGCAATGCCGTCGAGATGCTCGGAGCGGCTGACGAAGCCCGCGATGGCGCGCGAATCGAGCGACGCGACCGACACGTTGAAGCCGTCGCCCGGATGCAGCAGATGGCCGAACAGCAGGCCGATCACCAGCGCGAGCGACGACACCACCTCGAAATAGATCAGCGCCTTGCCGCCGACCCGGCCGACCTTCTTGAGATCGCCCATGCTGGTGATGCCCGTGACGACGGTGCAGAAGATCACCGGGCCGATCACCATGCGGATCAGCTTGATGAACACGTCGCCGAGCGGCTTCATCGCGGTGGCGTGCTGCGGATACCAATGGCCCAGCACAATGCCCGCGGCAATCGCGATCAGGACCTGGACGTAAAGAATCTTGTAGAAAGGCTGTCTCATCATGTCGTTCTCGGCCGCCCGGTTC
>NZ_BAAILN010000086.1:0-14607 GCF_054589155.1 Burkholderia sp. 3C | reverse complement strand
GCGCGGCCGGGCGCAGGGCGGCCCGGCCGATCTGCCGGCCGATGACGGCGAGCGTCATCGGCCGGGGTCAGGCGCTCGGCGCGTGCAGCGCCTGCCGAATCCGTTCGGCGCGGATCGGCAGATCGCGCATGCGCACGCCCACCGCCGCGAAGATCGCGTTGCCGATGGCCGGCGCGACCACCGTGGTGGGCGGCTCGCCCAGGCCCACCGGCGCCTCCGTGCTCGGCACGAAGGCGATCTCCATGGCCGGCACGTCGGCCATGCGCAGCGGCGTATAGGTATCGAGGTTCAGGTCCTTGACGTAGCCGTTCTCGAACCCGGTGCCTTCGTGCAGCGCCATGCTCAAGCCCCACAACGTCGCGCCCTGGGCCTGCGCCAGCGCGCCGCCCGGATCGACGATCGAACCGGCGTCGATCTCCATCCACAGCTTCTGCACCGTGACGCGGCCGGTCTGGCGATCGACCCTGACCTGCGCGACGCAGGCGCACCAGGTCGGCATCGCGCGCTCCTGCCCGAACGAGCTGGCAAGGCCGAGCCCCGTGTCGGGCGGCATGGCGCGGCCCCAGCCGGCGCGCGCGGTCACGCGCCGGATCACGTTGGCCTGCCGCAGCGCGCCGCCGGTCGCGCTCGGCGCCGAGCCGGTGTTGCGGCCGGCGCCGGTCAGATGCGCGAGCCGCAAGGCCAACGGATCGCGGCGCTGCGCGTGCGCCACCTCGTCGAGAAACGATTCGAGCGCCCAGTTGGTCCAGCCCGGCGCGACCGCGCGCAGCCAGCCGGGGCGGAAGCTCTTCTGCGCCAAATCGTTGTTGACGGCGCGCACGCGCAGCGCGCCCACGTCGTACCAGTGATCGGCGCCGGCGATCGAGAACGGGTCGTACGGCACGCCGTTGGTGCCCTTCTGCATATTCCCCGGGAACACCGTCAGGCTCGGCCAGCCCGCCACGGCGACATGCTCCATCGCCACGATCCGGCCGCCGCCGTCCCAGCCGAGCCGCAGCCGTTGCAGCGTGGGCGAGCGCAACGAATCGAGCCGCGTGTCGTCCTCGCGCGTCAGCACCATCTTGACCGGCCGCCCGAGCGCCTTCGCGGCCAGCGCCGCCGGCACCGCGTAGTCGCCGTTCAGCCGCCGCCCGAAGCCGCCGCCGATCAGGTAGGTGCGCATCACGATCCGCTCCACCGGCACCTGCAGCGCCTTGGCGAGCACCGGCAGGATGAAGCCCTGCGCCTGATTGCCGGTATGGATCTCGAACACGCCGGCCTTCTCGAACGCCACCGCGTTGACCGGTTCGAGCTGGAAATGCAGCACGCCGGTGGTGGTGTAGCGGCTGTCGAGCGTCGTGCCGGCGCGGGCCAGCCCGGCATCCACGTCGCCGCCGCCGGTGTCGAGCAGCGCGCCTTGATGCGGATCGGCGGCGAGCCCGGCGGCATGGCTGAACAGGTCCTGCTCGGAGACATTCGCGGTCTCGCCGTTCTGCCATGTCACCTTGACCAAATCGGCCGCGCGCAACGCCGCGTAGTAGGTGTCGGCGATCACCATCACCCAGCCCGGCACGGTGTTCGACGGATCGTCGAGCGCCACGCTGCGCAGGTAGCCGCGAATGCCGCGCGCCGCGCTGTCGTCGATGGCGAGCACCTTCGAGCCGTAGCGCGTGGGCGGCAGCTTGGGGCGCGCGTGGACCATGCCGGGAATCACCGCGTCGATGCCGTAGACGGCCGCGCCGGTGGTCTTGGCCGGCACGTCGAGCGCGGGCACCGGCTGGCCGATCAACCTGCGGCTCGCGGCCGGCTTGATCGGCAGCGCCTTGAGCTCGTCGGCGGAGAACTGCCGGCCGAGCCGGCCACGGCGCACGATCTCGCCATAGCCGATCGCGCGGCTGCCCGCATGCACCGCGCCGCCGCGCGCCACGCAGGCCGCGGCCGGCACGCCGAGCAGCGCCGCGCCCGCCTCCACCAGCGCGATCCGCCCGGCCGCGCCGGCCCGGCTGAACACCGGAAACGTGGCCCACACCGACGTGCTGCCGCCCGTGACCATGAAGCCCCAGCGCGGGTCGGTATCCACCCCGACGATCCGCACCGCGCCCCAGTCGGCCTCGAGCTCATCGGCCAGGATGCGCGCGATGGCGGTGCCGATGTGCTGGCCCATCTCGGCCTTCGGCACGTTCACCGTCACGATGCCCTGATGGTCGATGCCGAACCAGACGGTCGGCGCGAACCCGCCGCCCGCCGCGTCCTGCCCGCTGCCGGCGAGCACATCGAGCGCATGGGCCGGCGAGAAGCCGAACAGCGCGCCGGTCGCCGCGCTCGCCACCAGGAAGCCGCGCCGCGACAGGTTGACGGCCGCGCCGCCGTGTTGCACCCGGCTCATGACTTGCCTCCCGCCATCTCGCGCGCGGCCTGCTTGATGGCGTCGCGAATGCGCGAATACGTCATGCAGCGGCACAGGTTGCCGGTCATCACCGCATCGATGTCGGCGTCGCTCGGCGCGGGGAAATCCTTGAGCATCGCGACGGCCTGCATGATCTGGCCGGACTGGCAGTAGCCGCACTGCGGCACCTGCAGCGCCCGCCAGGCAAGCTGCACCGGATGCGCGCCGTGCGGGTCGAGCCCTTCGATGGTGGTGAGGTCGGCGCCCTCGACCGCGCCGAGCGGCGTCACGCACGAGCGCGTCGGCCGTCCGCCCACGTGCACCGTGCAGGCCCCGCACATGCCGATGCCGCAACCGAACTTGGTGCCCTTCAGGCCGATCTCGTCGCGGATGATCCACAACAGCGGGGTCTGCTCGTCGGCGTCGACCTGCACCGGCCGGCCGTTGATCTGAAACTGCGTCATCGAATTTCTCCGGGTCCGGCCGCGCGAATCGCGGCCACTTGCCTGGCCAGGTCCGGCCACGGCGCGCGGCCGGTGCGCGTGCTGCGCAAATAGCCGGCAATGCTGACGATGTCGTCGTCCGTCATGGCGTGCGCGAAACCCGGCATGACGATGCCCGGAGCGCCGTCCTGCGCGTTGATGCCGTACAGCATCACGCGGATCAGGTTCGACGGATCGTCGAGCTGCACGGCGCTGTTCAGGCCGAGTTCCGGCCGCTGCGGATTGACGTCCGGCGGCCGGTTGTAGTGGCACGAGGCGCACGCCGCCAGGAAGCGGCGGCCACCGGCGCTGTCGACCCGCGCGTGATCGAGCGCGTCCTGGCCCAGCGCGGCGGCCACGGCGGACGCCGCGCGATCCGCATGCGCATCGCCCGCGCCGAGCGATTCGACGTAGGTCACCAGCGCGGCCTGATCGTCGGCGTCGAGCGTGGCGAGCGCCTGCACGACCGGCGCCATCGGACCGGCCGCCGAGCCGTGATAGCGGCTCAGGCCGGTCACGAGGTAGTCGCGCAGTTCGGCCGAGGTCCACGGCACCGGCGCGGGATTCGCGGCGGTCAAGGGCGGCGCGAACCAGCCGTCGACGGCCGCGCCCTGGTATAAGCGGTTCGTCAATTCCTCGCCGAGCGGGCCGCGCGGCGTATGGCACGCCGAGCAATGGCTGAGGCTCTCGGCCAGGTAGGCGCCGCGATTCCAGCGCGGCGAGCGATCCTCGCGCGGCACGAATCGCGTCGGATGGAAAAACAACAGCTTCCAGCCGGCCTGCAACGCGCGAATCCCGAGCGGGAACGGCATCTCGTTCGGATGGTTCTGCGCATGCACCGGGGGGCGCGTCATGATGTACGCGTACAGCGCCTGAATATCGGCATCCGACAGTCGCGTGAAATGGTCGTACGGAAACGCCGGGAACAGATGCGAGCCGTCGCGCGCCACGCCTTCGCGCATGGCGCGAACGAACGCCGCTTCCGACCAGTCGCCGATGCCGGTTTCGCGGTCGGGCGAAATATTGGTGGAGTAGATCGTGCCGAAGCCGGTCTTCATCGCGTAGCCGCCCGCGAACGGCTTGCCGCCCGTCACGCTGTGGCAGCTTGCGCAAAAACCCGCGGCGGCGAGCTTCGCGCCCTGCCCGATCAGGACCGGCGAAAAATCCGCTGCGGCGGGCGTCGGCACGGCGTCGATCGCCGGCCGCCAGGCGAACGCGGCGAAGCCCGCCAGGCCCACGGCCAATACCGCCACCAGCCATGCCAGCCAACGCCGGTATCGCCCTGCCGCATTGCGCGACGAAGCCGGCCCGGCTTGCGGCAGCTCTTCCTTGTTTCTAGCCATGGATACGCGTTCCCGCCGGTGCAGACACTCTGAATCGATCCGGCCGCCGCATCGCGCGGCGGCCGGAAACTTGACGGCGCCACGTTAAGCGACGCCGGATTGACGGTCCATGCCGGAAACACACGGTTTTCCGGACATCGACCCGTGCGCGGCCCCGCTCAGTGCGTGCGCGCGTTCAGCTTCGACACCAGCACGTCGCCGAATTCCGGCGCGGACATCGGCTGCTGGCCCGTGATCAGTTCGCGATCGACGATCACGTTGCTGTGCCAGTTGGCGATCGTGTCGACGTGCGCGCCCGCTTCGGCCAGCGCGTTCACCGGATAGAACTGCACGTTGCCGCCCAGGCCGTTCGGGCCTTCGAGCTGTTCTTCCTCGCCGGTCGAGAACACCGTCAGGCGATAGCCCGCGTACGGCCAGCCCTTCGCGAGCGAATTGGCCTTGCCGTCGTTGGCGACCATCGAGGCGACGAACGCATCCGGGTCCGGCAGCGTGGACAGCAGCACGATCGGGCCGTGGCAGATGATCCCGGTGGGACGGCCGTTGTCGTGGAAGCCCACCAGAATCTTGCCGAGATTGCGATCCTTCAGCAGATCCACCATCGGTGCGTGACCGCCCGGGATGAACAGGCCGACGTAGCCGCCGGTGCCGCCCGCGACCACCGAGGCCAGCGTCTTCGGGTGCTTCAACTGGGCGATGCCTTGCGCGTACTTCAGCGCGTCGGCGCGGGCCGCCTCGTCGCCGCCGAAGAACATCTTGTTGTTCGAATTGGCGTCCATCACCGGCATGTCGCCCTTCGGGTTGGCGATCACCGGCTCGTAGCCCGCTTCCACCAGCTTGCGGTAAGGCACCACGAATTCGTTGAGGTAGTAACCCGTTTCGTACTTCTTGCCGTCGCGCAGGTCGAGCTGGTGCGCGCTCGACATCACCACCAGCACCTTGCCGCGCGATTGCGCCGAGGCACTCATCGGCAGGGCGAACGCGGTCGCGGTCGCGAGAATCGCCGCGCCGATCTTGAGCATGTTCTTCATCACAGTGTCCGTTGTCAGGTTGGGGGCTCAAGCGTCCAGCGCGTAGCGCGGCGCGGCCTTGGCGTTGGCGAATTGCGGCGCGAGCGCGCGGCGGTCGGCTTCCCAGCGGGTCCAGGCCTCGCCGTCGTGCAGCGTCGGGATCGTCACCAGCTCGCCTGCGTCGAGGCCGGCCAGCGCGGCATCCACCAGCACGGCGGCGGGCATCGTGCTGGCCGCTTCCTTCTGCTTCGCGTAGCCGGCCACATCCCAGAATTCGGTCGCGGTGGCGGCCGGCAGCACCGATTGCACGCGCACGCCCTTGCCTGCCAGATCGCGCTGCAGCGCATGGCCGAAGCTCAACACGTAGGACTTCGAAGCGCTGTACACGCCGTTCAGCATCTCGACGGCGATGCCCACCACCGAACCGATGTTGATGATGGTGCCCGCGCCGCGTGCGACGAAGGCCGGCGCGACCGCGTAGGTCAGCCGCGTCAGCGCGGTGATGTTCAGGTTGATCATCGATTCCATCGTGTCGACGTCGTCGTTCAGGACCGACGCGACCGAGCCGATGCCCGCGTTGTTGACCAGCATCGTGATGCGCGTGTCCTCGCGCAGCAGGCGCTCGATCTTCGCGAGCGCGGCCTTGTCGTTCAGGTCGGCGGCAATCGTCTCGATCGAGCGGCCCGTTTCCGCGGTGAGGCGGGTGGCCAGCGCGCTCAGGCGCTCCTGGTTGCGCGCCACCAGGATCAGGTCGTAGCCGCGCTTGGCGAGGCGGTCCGCGTAGATGGCGCCGATGCCGGCCGAAGCGCCCGTGATCAGGGCGAAACCTTTCGTGGAAGCAGTCATGGTGAATCCTTTTTGGTTGGGTGAACCGACAGGGCGTCGAGTCATGGCTGCATTCTGGCCGGGGCGACGCGCGCCCTCAATGTCGAATATGCAAGGATTTCGGACATCGCTTCCGGCTCGGTCGACCTGACCGGAAACCTTGCGGATTCGTCCTTGGGCGCGGCCATCGAATTCCCCAGAATCGGCTCCCTGCAACTGATCCGCACGGCGTGAGGCCTTCGATGGCCTCGCGCCGCGGCGCAATGAACGCAACGAGATCGAGCCAAGCCGATGAAGATAGGTATTCCCGCCGAAACCCGGCCGAACGAGGCGCGCGTTGCCGCGACGCCCGACACGGTCAAGCGTTATGTCGCCCAGGGGCATCGCGTGAGCGTGCAGCGCGGCGCGGGCGCCCTGGCCAGCCACCCCGACGACGCCTACGCGGCGGCCGGCGCCGAACTGGTCGACGCCGCGTCGGCGTTCGACGCCGAGCTGGTGCTCAAGGTCCGCACCCCGAGCGCCGAGGAGCTGCCGCTGTTCCGGCGCGGCGCGGTGCTGATCGGCATGCTGGAGCCGTTCGACGCCGCCAACGCGTCGCGGCTGGCCGCCGCCGGCCTGACCGCCTTCGCGCTCGAAGCCGCGCCGCGCACCACGCGCGCGCAAAGCCTCGATGTGCTGTCCTCGCAAGCCAATATCGCCGGCTACAAGGCGGTGTTGATCGCGGCCGAGCTATATCCGCGCTTCGTGCCGATGCTGATGACCGCGGCCGGCACGGTGAAGGCGGCCCGCGTGCTGGTGCTCGGCGCCGGGGTGGCGGGCCTGCAGGCCATCGCCACGGCCAAGCGGCTCGGCGCGGTGGTCGAGGCGTCGGACGCGCGGCCGGCCGTGCGCGAGCAGATCGAATCGCTGGGCGCGAAATTCCTCGACGTGCCGTACGAAACCGAGGAAGAACGCGAGGCCGCCGAAGGCGCCGGGGGCTACGCGCGGCCGATGCCGCCCGCCTGGCTGGCGCGCCAGGCCGCGCTCGTGCACGAACGCGCGCGGCAGGCCGACATCGTGATCTCGACCGCGCTGCTGCCCGGCCGCGACGCGCCCACGCTGCTGCCGGCCGAGGCCGTCGAGGCGATGCGGCCCGGCTCGGTGGTGATCGATCTGGCCGCCGGGCGCGGCCCGGTTGCCGACGCGGCCAGCGGCCGGCGCGGCGGCAACTGCCCGCTCAGCCAGGAAGATCGGGTGATCGACCACCACGGCGTGCGGATCTGCGGCTACACGAATCTGGCGGCCCGCGTGCCCGCGGATGCGTCCTCGCTGTACGCACGCAACCTGCTCGACTTCATGAAGCTGATCGTCACGAAGGAAGGCGTCCTGAACATCGATCTCGCCGACGACATCGTCGCGTCGACCCTGCTCGCACGCGACGGCGAGGTCGCGCGCGCATTCTGACCCGGAGCTTCGCGGTGGAAGTCATCAATCACACGGTCATCAACCTGACCATCTTCGTGCTGGCGATCTACGTCGGCTATCACGTCGTCTGGAACGTCACGCCGGCCCTGCACACGCCGCTGATGGCGGTCACCAATGCGATCTCCGCGATCGTGATCGTCGGGGCCATGCTCGCGACCGGCCTGACGGTCGGCGCGCAGGGCAAGGCGTTCGGCACGCTGGCCGTGCTGCTCGCGGCGGTCAACGTATTCGGCGGGTTCCTGGTGACGCGGCGCATGCTGGACATGTTCCGCAGGAAGGAACCGAAAGCGCGCGCGGACGCGGCGGAGCGTGCATGATGGCCCTCGATTTCATGAGCATGAACGTCGTCACGCTGCTGTACCTGATCGCCTCGGTGTGCTTCATCCAGGCGCTGAAAGGGCTGTCGCATCCGAAAAGCGCGCGGGCCGGCAGCGTGTTCGGCATGGCCGGCATGACGATCGCCGTCGTCACGAGCCTGGCGCTGATCGCGCAGCAAGCGGCGCGGCTCGGCGCGGACCTGACGCTGGGCCTCGCGCTGCTGCTGGCCGCGCTGATCGTCGGCGGCGGGATCGGCGCCTATCTCGCGGCGCGCGTCGAAATGACCAAGATGCCGGAACTGGTGGCCGCGATGCACTCGCTGATCGGCCTGGCCGCCGTCTGCATCGCCTATGCGGTGGTGTCCGAACCGGCCGCGTTCGAGCTGGCCGCCACCGGCGCGGCCGGCCCGGTCGCGATTCCGTACGGCAACCGCGTCGAGCTCGCGCTCGGCACGCTGATCGGCGCGGTCACGTTCTCGGGCTCGGTGATCGCGTTCGGCAAGCTGTCGGGGAAATACACGTTCCGGCTGTTCCAGGGCGCACCGGTCACGTTCCCCGGCCAGCACGCCTTCAACCTGCTGCTCGCGCTCGCGATGCTCGGCCTCGGCGCGGCGTTCATCGCCACGCAGGCGTGGCTGCCGTTCGTCGCCATGACGCTGATCGCGTTTGTGTTCGGCGTGCTGATCATCGTGCCGATCGGCGGCGCGGACATGCCGGTGGTGGTGTCGATGCTGAACTCGTATTCGGGGTGGGCGGCGGCCGGCATCGGCTTCTCGCTGAACAATCCGATGCTGATCATCGCCGGTTCGCTGGTGGGCTCGTCGGGCGCGATCCTCTCGTACATCATGTGCCGCGCGATGAACCGCTCGTTCTTCAGCGTGCTGCTCGGCGGCTTCGGCACCGACCCCGGCGCGTCGGCGGCCGGCGGGCGGCAGGAACAGCGGCCGGTCAAAGCCGGCTCGGCCGACGATGCCGCGTTCATGCTCGGCAATGCCGAATCGGTGGTGATCGTGCCCGGCTACGGCCTGGCCGTCGCGCGCGCCCAGCATGCGCTCAAGGAGCTGACCGACAAGCTCGTCGCGAAAGGCATCGACGTGCGCTACGCGATCCACCCGGTCGCGGGCCGCATGCCGGGCCACATGAACGTGCTGCTGGCCGAAGCGGAGGTGCCGTACGAACTCGTTCACGAAATGGACGACATCAACGGTGCGTTCGGCCAGACCGACGTGGTGCTGGTGCTCGGCGCGAACGACGTGGTCAACCCGGCCGCGAAGAACGACCCCAAATCGCCGATCGCGGGCATGCCGATCCTGGAGGCGTACAAGGCGCGCACCGTGATCGTCAACAAGCGCTCGATGGCGGCCGGCTACGCGGGGCTCGACAACGAGCTGTTCTATCTCGACAAGACGATGATGGTGTTCGGCGATGCGAAGAAGGTCGTCGAGGCGCTGGTCAAATCGGTGGAATGAGGCGGACCCATGGATCACCTTCAATCGATGCGCGCCTTCGTGGCGGTGGCGAAATTCCAGAGCTACACGAGCGCGGCGGAACATCTCAACGTGTCGCGCCCGGTTCTGTCGCGCACCATCCGCGAACTCGAGCAGCAGGTCGGCACGCGGCTGCTCAATCGCACCACCCGCAAGGTCTCGCTGGCCGAGGGCGCGCGCGATTATCTCGAGACCTGTGTGCGGATCATCGAGATGGTGGACGATGCCGAGCGCCGCCTGGCCGACGACACCACCTCGGAGTGCGGGCCGATCCGGATCGTGGTGCATCCGCTGGCGGTGGCCTCGGGCATCGCCACCGTGCTGCATGCGTTTTCCACGACCTCGCCGTGCGTCGAACTGCAGGTGAGCATGCAGGATGCGCCGCTGAACCTGGTCGACAGCGGCTGCGACGCCGCGATCTATCCGCCGGACCGGATCCTCAACAGCACCGTCGTCAACCGGCCGTTGTTCACGTCACGCAACGTGCTGGTGGCCAGCGAACCGTACCTGCGCAAGCACGGCCCGCTGCACACCTTGCGCGACCTGTCGCGGCACCGGCTGATCGACGGCCGCGAGGCCGGTGCCGAGTCGCGCGAATGCCTCGCACTCCATGACGAAGCGTGCCCGGCCTCGCTGGGCAAGGCGTATTCGGCGGTGCCGGGCCTGGTCGCGCGCGAGCTGGCGCTGGCCGGCACGGGGCTCGCCATGCTGCCGGAACTGACGGTGGCGGCCGATCTGGCGCGCGGCCACCTGCTGCGTGCCGGGCTCGGCGACGCGCTGAGCCTCGGCGAAATTTCGCTCGGCATCCAGTACCAGCGCTCGGCGTCGCCGCCGCGTCGCGTGCGCACGTTCATCGAGGCCTGCCTGTCGTATTTCCGCACGGTCAGCGCCGCGCATCATTTCAACCCGCATCCCGCGCCCGCCGTGTCGGCCGGGCGCGACCGCGCCGAATGAGCACGCGGGAACGCCACCATGGATAGCGTCGATCTCGAAGTCCTGCAATGCGGCGCGCGCTGGCTCGACGAGGGCCACCGCAGCCTGCTGGTCACGGTCGTGAAAACCTGGGGCTCCTCGCCTCGCCCGGAGGGCGCCATGCTGGTGGTGCGCGCCGACGGGCTGGCGGTGGGCTCGGTATCGGGCGGCTGCATCGAGGACGATCTGATCGAGCGCGTGAGGCGCACAGGCGTCACGCACGCCACGCCCGAGGTGCTGACCTACGGCATCAGCGCCGAGGAAGCGCACCGCTTCGGCCTGCCGTGCGGCGGCACGATTCAGCTCGTGCTGGAACCGCTGACGCCCGCCTCCGGCATCCGGGCGCTGCACGACGCCGTGCGCGGCGGCGCGCTGGTCGCCCGCACGCTCGACCTCGCCACCGGCCACGCCCGCCTCGCGCCTGCTACGGCCGACGCTGTACTGCGCTTCGACGGCCGCCGCCTGACGACGATCCATGGCCCGCGCTACCGGATGCTCGTGATCGGCGCGGGGCAGCTTTCGCGCTATCTCGCGCGCATCGCCGTGGGGCTCGACTATCAGGTGACCGTGTGCGACCCGCGCGACGAATACGGCGACACCTGGGATATCCCCGGCGTCACGCTGGTGCGGACCATGCCGGACGATACCGTCGCCGACATGCGGCTCGATGCGCGCTGCGCCGTGATCGCGCTGACGCACGATCCCAAGCTCGACGATCTCGCCTTGATGGAAGCGCTGAGGACCCCTGCGTTTTATGTGGGCGCGCTCGGCTCGCGCCGCAACAACCGGGCGCGCCGCGAACGCCTGCGGGAATTCGACCTGAGCGCGGCGCAGGTGTCGCGCCTGCACGGCCCCGCCGGCATCTATATCGGCAGCCGCACGCCGCCGGAAATCGCGATATCGATCCTCGCCGAGCTGACCGCCGCCCGGAACGGCGTCGCGCTGCCGGCGTTCGTTCAGATCGAGGCGGCCAAGGCGGCGCGGGAAGCCGCCTGAGCGCCGCGCCGATTCCGCTTGCCGCAACGCGCGCACGCACCCCCACTCACTCGCCACCGCTCATGTCGATTCATTTTTCATGCACCCGCTGCGGCCAATGCTGCCACGACCTGCGCCTGCCGCTCGCCGTCGACGAGGCCGCCGCCTGGCTGGCGCGCGGCGGCGCCGTGCAAGTGTTCTGCGACGCGATTCCGTGGCCGGCGGAGCCGCCCGGCGACCCGGTGCTGGTTCGCCATCGACGCCAACGCTCGTTCGCCGCGCACTGCGGCGCGCTGCCCGTGCGCGTGTCGGTCACGCTGGTGGCCGCGTTTGCCGGCGCCTGCCCGCACCTGCGCACCGACCTGACCTGCGGCGCGTACGAACAACGGCCACGCGTGTGCCGGATCTATCCGGCCGAGGTCAATCCGGCGGTATCGCTCGACCCGGCCGCGAAGGCCTGCCCGCCGGAAGCCTGGGCCTCCAGCCAGCCCGTGTTCCAGCGGGCCGGCACGCTGGTGGATGCGCAGACAGCCGACCTGATCGCGCAGTCGCGCCATGCCGATGCGCAGGACCGCATGACCAAGGCGTATCTGTGCGCCGAACTGGGCTACGATCGCGCGGCGCTGGCCAACGAGGGCTTCGTGATCTATTCGCCGGATCGCACGCGCTTGCGCGCGGCGCTCGATACGGCGCGCGAGGCGGCGTTGAGCGCGCGCGTTGCCGATGAGGATGGTGGCGATGGCAGTGATGGCGGCGAGACGAGCCGCGACCCGCGGTCTCCGCATGCATGGCGCTATGTCAGCAACCGGAGCGCGACGCTCGACACGCTGCGCGAGATCGATGCCGATGCGGAGCGCGTCGGCATGCAGCAGGCCGGTGATGCGTTTTCGTATTTGGGTTTCTTCGTTGAGGACGCGCCGGGTTGATTACGCCGACCCAACGCCCTGCAGCGTTTGCAGCACCTCCAGCAGCGCGGTTTTCGCCGGCCCCTTGAAGTACTTGCGGATCTCCCGCTCCACCCGCGCCTGCGCCTCGCGCCAATACGGCTGCGCTTCGGCCAGCACCCGAATGCCTTCGTCGCTCAAGCGCGCCACCTTGTAGCGCGCATCGTCATCAGGGGACGTCACCACCCAGCCCGCCTCGATCAGCGACTTGATGTTGCGCGAGATGGTGGTCTTGTCGAGCGCCACCTCGGCGGCGATCTCGTTGTAGGTGGCGGCTTCGAGCCGGTCGAGCGCGCGCAGCAGCGAAAGCTGCGTGATCTTCAGGCCGAGCGGGCGCAGCGTGTCGTCGTAGATTTGCGTCAGCGCATTCGCCGAACGCCTGAACTGGGTGCAATAGCATTCCGTGAACATGTCCCCTCGCCTTCCCTGTGCGGATTCGTGCAGCTCCGCCATGGTAGCGGGAAACCCCTTGAAACACGCATCCGCAGCGTACAACCAAGGGTTCTCACCGACACCGGATTCGCGAATCGATCTCTATACTGATGCACGTACATCTATTGATCAGCCGATTTTCGCTTCGATAGATGGTCGCTCATCCAATCGGGCCGGAACGCGGTTCGTGGCGAAACTCGCCCTCGCAAGCGCCCTATTTTGCATACGTATGCAAAATAGTCTGAAACCGATTGGACACATCACCGCCTCTCTCACCACGGAGCTTGAAAACCATGCCGATCATCGTTTGCACCACACGCGCAGGGCTAGACGTCGACATCAAACGGCAAATCGCCAGGGAAATCACCCAGGCCGTGCACAACACGATCCTGTCACCGATCAACATCATCAGCGTCGTCTTCAACGACCTGGCCGCCGAGAGCAGCTACGTGGGCGGCGAGCCCGGCAGCGATACGCTGATCATGTGCAACATCCGCGCCGGGCGCTCGGAGGAAGCGAAGGTATCGCTGGTCAAGCAGGTCAGCGCGATCTTCAGCCGGTGCGCCGGCATTCCCGAAACCCGCATCGAAACCGGCCTGCTCGAATACGTCGCCAAATACATCATCCGCGGCGGCCAGCAACTGCCCGATCCGCCCTACGCGTAAGGCGGCATGGCTCGCGGGAGCACGACACACAACAAGCATCGATTGCACAAGCATGCAGGCAGGAGACGAACGTGAATACATCCACCCCGGCTGAAGGCCACGGCACGAAGACGAAAATGTCGACGATCGCCGCGGCCAGTTTCATTGGCAGTACGATCGAATGGTATGACTTCTTCCTTTACGGCATCGCGTCGGCCATCGTGTTCGGCCCGCTGTATTTCCCGGGCAACAATCCGCTGACGGGCACGCTGCTCGCGTTCGGCACGTTTGCGGTCGGCTTCATCGCGCGCCCGTTCGGCGGCATCGTGGCCGGCCATCTCGGCGACCGGATCGGGCGCAAGTTCGTGCTGGTCGCCACGCTGCTGGCGATGGGCATCTCGACGGCCGTGATCGGGCTCGTGCCGTCGTTCGGGCAGATCGGCATGCTCGCGCCGGTCCTGCTGATCGCGTTGCGCGTCGTGCAGGGGCTGGCGGTCGGCGGCGAATGGGGCGGCGCGGCACTGATCGCGGTCGAACACGCGCCGCAAGGCAAGCGCGGGCTGTACGGCAGCTTTCCGCAAATGGGGCTGCCCGCCGGGCTGTGCCTCGCGACGGGCGCCATGGAACTGGTCAGCCGCTTGCCGGAAACCGATTTCCTCGCCTGGGGCTGGCGCATTCCGTTCGTGTGCAGCGCGCTGCTCGTCGTCATCGGCTTGCTGATCCGCCTGCGCATCGAGGAACCGCCGGTGTTCCGCGAGATCCTCGATTCGCGCAAGCAAGCCCGCCTGCCGATCCTGGAAGCGATTCGCCGCTTTCCCCGGGCGATCGTGCTGTCGGCGGGCCTGCGCTTCGCGGACAACATCCTGTATTACGTCTTCACGACCTTCGGCCTGTCCTACATGACGCGGCATCTGGGCTTGCCGCGCCGCATGGTGCTGGTCGCCATCCTGTTGGCGGCCGCGCTCGAACTGCTCACCAACCCGCTGTTCGGCGCGCTGTCCGACCGGCTCGGCAGAAAACCGGTGGTGGTGTTCGGCGCGCTGGTGGCCGTGCTCGCGCCCTACCCGTTCTTCCTGCTGGTCGGCACCGGCAACCCGCTGCTGGTGCTGCTGGCCGAGGTCATCGTGATCAGCATCGCGCACGCGGCCGTGTTCGCGCCGATGGCGGCCTGGTTCGCGGAGATGTTCAGCCCCGACGTGCGCTACAGCGGCGTGACGATCGGCTTCCAGCTCGGCGCGCTGCTCGCCGGCGCGCCGACGCCGGTGATCGCCACCACGCTGCTCGCGAAGTACGGCGATTTCGGCCCGATCGCGCTGTTCGCGATGGGCGCGGCTTTCATCACGCTGGTGT
>NZ_BAAILN010000085.1:0-644 GCF_054589155.1 Burkholderia sp. 3C | reverse complement strand
GTGACGGTCCAGCCGCAATCCGTGCCGGTCGTCTCCGAACTGCCGGGCCGCACCAATGCCTTCCTGGTCGCCCAGGTGCGGGCGCGGGTCGACGGCATCGTGCTGCGTCGAGAGTTCACCGAAGGGGGTGATGTGAAGGCAGGTCAGCGTCTTTACAAGATCGATCCCGCCCCGTATATCGCCACGTTGAACAGCGCCAAGGCCACGCTCGCCAAGGCCCAGGCCAACCTGGCCTCGACCAACGCGCAGGCCGCGCGCTTCAAGGTGCTGGTGGCCGCGAACGCGGTCAGCAAGCAGGACTACGACAACGCCGTGGCCTCGGCCGGCCAGGCCGCCGCCGACGTCGCGTCGGGCAAGGCCGCCGTCGATACCGCGCAGATCAACCTCGGCTATACCGATGTGCTCTCGCCGATCACCGGCCGCATCGGCATCTCGCAGGTCACGCCGGGCGCCTATGTGCAGGCGAGCGCGGCCACGCTGCTGTCGACCATCCAGCAGATCGATCCGATGTATGTCGACCTCACGCAATCGAGCCTCGACGGCCTGAAGCTGCGCCAGGACATCCAGAGCGGCCGGATCAAGACGGCCGGCCCGAACGCGGCCAAGGTCAAGCTGGTGCTGGAAGACGGCAAGACCTACCCGCT
>NZ_BAAILN010000084.1:166898-178641 GCF_054589155.1 Burkholderia sp. 3C | reverse complement strand
GGGCGGACGTGATCTTGGTATTCGTGGACATGAGGTTCTCCGGATTTGAAGTGGGCGCACCCACATTGGGTACGCTCATCAATTCGCTGCCTCCACGCTGCGAGTTACAGTCGATGCGAAAATTTTTCGCGGCGCGTTTTCATCCGAAGCAAGATGCCGGTGTGTCTGCATGTGTTTTTCGCTCGCGCGGCGGTCGCAATCACGTTCAGTGATGCGTACGATCTTCAATGATCAATGGACGTTGCGCGCCATCGGCGGCACAGTGTGCAGGTTCAAATCGTCAGGACGGGCGCGATGCCGACAATCGAACATCTGTTTGCGGGTGGTATCACCGAGCTGGGCCCGGAAGGGCATCTCACGGGCATTTACAAAACGCGGATCGCCGATGCCGATATCGAGGTGTCCGGCATTCGCGGCGACCAGCAGGCCGACCGGCGTGTGCATGGCGGGCCGGAGAAGGCGGTTCATCAATACGCGTTCGAAAACTATCCGGTGCTCGGGCGGCAGTTTCCCGATTGCGAGCCGTTGCTGCTGGCCGGCAGCGTGGGCGAGAACATTTGCGCGCCGGGGCTGACCGAAGCGAGCGTCTGCATTGGGGATGTCTATCAGGCCGGCACGGCGATCCTGCAGGTGTCGCAACCGCGCCGGCCCTGCTGGAAGATCGATCACCGCCTGGGCGCCAGTGGTGTGGCGGCCTTCATTGCGCGAACGGGCATCACCGGTTGGTACTACCGCGTGCTGCGTCCCGGCAAGCTCGCGGTGGGCGATGCGATGGACCTGATCGAGCGGCCCGATGCGGCGTTTTCGATCGAGCGCTTCTGGGAAATCCAGATGGCGCACCGGCCACGCATCGACGCGGTGTCGGCATTGGCCGCCGCCGCCGGGTTGGCGCCGGAATGGGTGCAGCGCTTGCAGCATCGCGCGGAGTGGCTGCGCTCGCACGCCGGTTGAGGCATCGGTAGCGCTTGAGCAACGGGCCGGCGGAACGGCAAGTGCTGCGTTGGTCCGTTACGCGCGCCGTGGCCGGGCGGCATGCGTCGTCGGGCGAGACCGACGGCTTTTTCTCGACGCACCCCCAACGGGATAGAATTTCGCGCATTCCCCCCATTTCCCCCACCCGATGCGTCGCGCCAACCGTATCCATTTCGATCTGACGACGCTGCGCCTGTTCGAGGCCACCGCCGAACTCGGCGCGGTCACCAAGGCGGCCGAGCGTGTCGCGCTCGCGCCCGCCGCCGCGTCGCGCCGCATCAGCGAACTGGAAACGCAGTTCGGCGTGGCGCTGTTCGAGCGCCGGCCGCACGGCATGACGCTCACCGATGCCGGCCGCGCCTTGCTCGCGCATGCGCGCAGCATGCTGCACTCGGCGGCGCGCATGGCCGACGATGCCTCCGCGTTCCGGCAAGGCGATCGCGGCATCGTGAAGATCGCCGCCTGCACGTCGGCGGTGTTGCAGTTTCTCGCCCAGGACGTGCAGCGCAGCCACGCCGCCCACCCCGGCATCGATATCGACCTGCAGGAACTCAACAGCCACGGCGTGATGCAGGCGCTGGCGCGCGGCGTGGTCGATATCGGCATCTACGAAGCGTCGCTCGGGCGGCTCGATTTCCCGACGCGCCCTTATCGCGAAGATCGACTGGTGGTGGTGACGGCCGCCGATCACGCGCTGGCCGAATGCGAGCGCGCGACCGCGGACGACATCCTGGCCTGCGACGTGATCGGCCTCACGGAAGGCTCGGCCATTTCGGTGGCGCTCGCGCGCCTGGCGAACGCGCGGGATCAGACGCTGCGCATGCGGATTCGCGTCGGCAGCTTCGACAGCATGACGGCGATGGTGGCCGCGGGCGTCGGCATCGGGGTGATGCCGGAGGGCGTGGCGCGCGCGCTGGCCGGCGGCCCGCCGTTCCGCATCCTGCCCATCGAGGGCAACTGGGCCACCCGCCAGTTCCTGCTCTGCCACCTGCCCACCGAGGCGCTGTCGTCGTCCACGCTGTCCGTGCTCGACCTGCTTTGCGGGCCGGTTTCGCAAAACACGAAACCTGAATAGCTCAATGAGCGATGGCCGGCCGGCGCGATCGTCCTTATCTTGAGGCCGAACCGCTCGCATCGAACGCAGCGGTCCCCATGATCATCGCGCTCGGAGCACCATGTCTCAGTCACCCGTTCGAATTGCACTCAGCATCGGCGACCCCGCCGGCGTCGGCGCAGAAATCATCGCGCGCCTGTTGGCGGACCCCGCCACCGCAGAGAAAGCCCACATCACCCTGATCGGCAACCGCGAGGCGCTCGCGCGCGGCGCGGCCGCCGCAGGCGTGCCGATCCCGCAAGCCGCGCCGTGGCTGGAAATCCTGCACTGGGAAGGCAGCGACGCGGTATTCGCGCCGAGCGTCATTACGGAAGCGAGCGGCCGCTTCATGCTCGATTCGCTGCGGCTCGCGGTGCGCCGTGTGCAGGATGGCCTGGCCGACGCGGTATGTTTCGGGCCACTGAACAAGAGCGCGCTGCGCCTCGGCGGCATGCAGGAAGAGGACGAGATGCGCTGGTTCGCCGGCCTGCTCGACCATCGCGGCGTGTGCGGCGAGCTGAACGTGCTCGATCCGCTGTGGACGGCGCGCGTGACCTCGCATATTCCGCTGCGGGAGGTGTCCGCGCACCTGTCGCCCGAGGCGGTGGCCGATGCGATCGGCATGCTGACCGGCGCGCTGCGCGCCTCGGGCGTGGCGGTGCCGCGCATCGGCGTGTGCGGCCTGAATCCGCACAACGGCGACCACGGCAACTACGGTAATGAGGAAAGCGAAGTGATCGAGCCGGGCATGGCGCTGGCCGCCGAGCGCGGCTTCGCGACCACCGGGCCGTATCCCGCCGACACGATCTTCCTGCGCGCGCGGGCCGGCGAACTCGACGGCATCGTGACCATGTATCACGACCAGGGGCAGATCGCCACCAAGCTGCTCGGCTTCGAGGTGGGCGTGACCGTCGAGGGCGGCCTGCCGATGCCGGTGACCACCCCGGCTCACGGCACCGCCTACGACATCGTCGGCCAGGGCCGCGCGAGCGCCACGGCGATGGCGCATGCCTTCGACCTGGCCTGCCGGATGGCGCGCTCGCAGTCGGCCGCGTTCGCCTGAGCGGCGCCGGCTTCGAACCAACCTAAATCGAACCGAAATCGAACAGAGGCCGACGGTGGCGCAGGCCGCCGCGGACCTCGCAGTCGGAGGAGACATGAATTCGCTATTGCGGCGTTCGGGACGCACTCACGTACAGCGGGCCATCCTGGCGCTGCTGTGCGCGATGTCGTTCATCCTGTATCTGGATCGCGTCAACCTGGCCGCCGCGGCCGGGCCGATCAAGGCCGAGCTGGGCCTGTCCAACACCACGCTGGGCCTCGCGTTCTCCGCGTTCGGCTATACCTACGCGATCTTCCAGATCATCGGCGGATGGCTGGCCGACCGCATGGGCGCGCGCCGCACGCTGCTGTTGTGCGGCTCGATCTGGGTGGTGGCGACCATCGCCACCGGCATGGTCGGCGGGCTCGCGTCGCTGTGCGCCGCGCGTCTGCTGCTCGGGGTGGGCGAGGGCGCCGCGCTGCCGGCCCAGGCGCGGGCGATCGCGAACTGGTTCCAGGCCAAGGATCGCGGCTTCGTGCAGGGCATCACGCATTCCTCGTCGCGGCTCGGCAACGCCGTCGCGCCGACGCTCGTGGCTTTGCTGGCGACGCTGTATTCATGGCGTCTGTCGTTCATCATCGTGGGCGTGATGACGGCGTTGTGGATCGTCGTCTGGGTGCTGTATTACCGCGACGATCCGCGGGCGCATCCGCGTGTGAATGAAACGGAGCTCGCGCAATTGCCGGTGATGGTGGCCGCCGACGCGCAGGCGCGCGTGGCCACGCCGTGGCGGCGCATCGCCGGGCGCATGTCGCCGTCGATCTTCGTGTACTTCTGCCAGGTGTGGAGCAACACGCTGTTCTTCAGTTGGGTGCCGCTGTATTTTCTGCACGGCTACGGGCTGAATCTCAAGGAGTCCGCGATTTTTTCCTCGGGCGTGTTCCTGGCGGGCGTGGTGGGCGACGTGCTCGGCGGCGTGATCAGCGACCGGGTGCTCAAGCGTACCGGCAGCCTCCGGCTGGCGCGGCAGGGCGTGATCGCGTTCAGCTTGCTCGGCGCGTTTGCCTGCATGATCCCGGTGATGCTCAGTCATGACCTCACGATCGTCACGCTGGGCTTGTCCGGTGCGTTCTTCATGCTCGAACTGACGATCGGCCCGATCTGGGCGGTGCCGATGGACGTCGCGCCGCAACACGCCGGCACCGCGAGCGGCATGCTCAATACCGGCGCGGCGCTCGCCACCATCGTGTCGCCAGTGGTGTTCGGCGCGGTAATCGACCGCACCGGCAACTGGAACCTGCCGTTCGCCGGCTCGCTGCTGTTCCTGCTGATCGGCACGCTGATGACGCTGAAGATCCATCCCGATCGCACGATCGACGTGGAACCCGATGCGGCGCGCGAGGGCAAGCTGCGTCCGTCGTAGGCAGGCGGTGCGGGTTTCGGGACTGTGGAGGGCGGCATTGACGCTGCCGCCTCGGTGGCGCGGAGGCTCAAGCTTCCGGGTGCTGCGAACGGTCCCGGCTCGTTCGATCGTGCCAACGCCCGGCGGCCCGTGACTCACCCCGTGTTCGATGTTCCCACGGCCGCTACCGGAATCCGAGTCGCCGCGAACGGCCCCGGCCCGTTCTATCGCACCAACGCCCGGTCGTCCGCGACTCGCCCCGCGCTCGATGTTCCCACGGCCGCCACCGGAATCCGAGTCGCCACGAACGGCCTCGGCTGATCCGGTCGCGCCAACTTTCCGGCAACCGCCCTTACCCCACAGGCAACGTCCCCACGGCGGCCACCAGGATGTCCCCCGCGTCATTCACGTGCTGTTCCAGCAGCGAGCAGGCGAGCGCCACATCACCACGCCGCGCGGCCGCCACGAGCGCGATGTGCTCGGCTTCCGATTTCGCATTCCAGTCGATCATCGCCGCCGTGGCGTACATGTAGCGCAGGCGCGCTTCGTGCAGGCTGTCGATGTCCGACAGCAGGCGCGGCATGCCGCACGGCCGGTACAGGCTCGCGTGGAAGTGGCGGTTCGCTTCTTCCCACGCCGCGATGTCGCGGCTGTGCTCGGCCTGCGCGATGGCGTCTTCGGCCAGCGCGAGGTCGGCTTCGGTCAGGTTGGGAATGGCATGCCGCAGCGCCAGCACTTCGAGCGCCGAGCGCATGCGGGTGATCTCGACGATCGAAGCCTGATCCAGCGCCGGCACGTACACGCCCTTGCGCTCGCGCGACACCAGCAGCCCGCGCGCTTCGAGCCGCCGGAACGCCTCGCGCACCGGCACGTGGCTGGTGTTGAAGTCGGCGGCGACCGTGTCCTGGCGAACCCGATCGCCGGGCTTCAGCTCGCCGCGAATGATCTGTTGCGCCAGGCCGGCGGCAATCCGTGCCGGCAGGGAATCCGAATTGTCGAGAACCACGTTCGATCTGTCCTTTAGGGTGTTGCGGGGCCCCACATGTCGCCGCAGGCGGCCGTCACGGCCTGCGCGAGCGCGCCGCTGCGCACCAGTGCTCGCACCGCCTCGACGTCGTCGTGCACCCAGCGATCGTCGCCGAGCATCGCCGGCACCTCGGCGCGCACCCGTTCGAGCGCGGCCTGCGCGCCACGGCCGAGCGGGAACGCCGAGTAAGCCTGCTGCGTGAGCGACAGCGCCTGCGCGGCGATCAGCACTTCCGCGCCGACCACGGCCTGCGCGTTCTCCACCACCGTGCGCGTGCGGCGCGCCGCGAAGCAGGCATTGCTGATGTGGTCTTCCTGATTGCCCTTGGCCGGCAGGCTCGTCACGCTGGCCGGCGCGCACAGGCCCATGTTTTCCAGCACGAGGCCGGTGCCCATGCTCTGCACCACGGCGAAACCGGTGTTGATGCCGGGCTCGCGGGCGATCAGGTTGCGTGGCAGGCCGAAATTATAAGCGGGGTCGATCAACAGGTTGTTGCGGCGGTCGCAGATCGCGGAGAGGTCGGTCGTCACCAGCGCGAGCAGGTCCATCGCCTGCGCCACGTACTGGCCGTGGAAGTGGCCGCAGGACACGATGTCGTAGCGTTGGTCGGCGGCGAAGATCAGCGGGTTGTCGGTGGCGCTGTTCATTTCGGTGGTGAGGATGCCGTCGATGTAATCGAGCGCGTCGAGCACCGGGCCGTACACCTGCGGCGAGCAGCGAAACGAGTAGACATCCTGAATACGCGGTTGCGCGGCCGCCAGCGCTTCGGCTTCGGTGGCGCCGGGCGGTGCGAACGCGCGGGCCTCGTGCGTGCAGCGCGCGCTGCCTTCCAGCAGGCGCCGCACCGCCTGCGCCACGCGACGCTGGCCCGGATGCGGCCGCGCCAGCATCACGCGATCCTCGAAGCAGGCGCGTTCGCCGCGAATCGCTTCCAGCGACATCGCCAGCGAGATCGTCGCGCCCGACAGCAGTTGCCGCGCATCGAACGCGGCGAGCGCCGCGTAGGCCAGCGACGCCGTGGAGCCGTTGATCAGCGCGGTGGCGTCCTTCGCCTCGACATCAAACGTCGGAGGCAGGCCGGCGCGCTCGAACGCGGCGCGTGCGCTCATCGTGTTGCCCTCATAGGTGACCACCGATTGATCGAGGCCCAGCAACGCGCCGCTCATCAGGGCCAGCGGCGCGAGATCGCCGCTGGCGCCCACGCTGCCCTTGGCCGCGATCACCGGCGTGATGCCCAGGTTCAGCATCGCCACGAGCCGTTCCACCACCTCCACCCGAATGCCCGAATGGTTGCGCGCGAACGTGTTGACGCGGATCGCCATCATCGCGCGCACCGTTTCGGGCGGCATCGGCTCGCCGGTGCTGGCCGAATGCGAATGGATCAGGTTGCGCTGGAAGCGGGCGATGTCGAGCGCGCCGATGCGCTGGTTCTTCAGCGCGCCGACGCCGGTGTTGAACGCGTACATCAGCGGGGCGTCGTCGACGAGCCAGTTGTCGTGGATGAATTGCCGGGTGGCGGTGAGGTTGGCGCGGGCGGTGTCGCTGAGGGAAACGGGGGCGTTGTGGCGGGCGATGTCGACGATCTGGGTGAGGGTGAGGTCGTTGCCGGTGAGGGTGATGCGAGAGGGCTGGGACATGGGGGGCGAACTCCGTTTGTGTATTTTATCTATTATCTATAAAAAATTTGGGCGGCACAAGACGGGATGTTTGGGGCTGGTTAGGGAAGAGTGGGATCGGCGGCCAGGCCTGTTCGGCAGGCCGCCCTGGCGATCCTCACGGGCCGGCGGTGTTCAGGAATGCTTGGGCAGCCGGCAAAAATCGCGATGCGGCGAGTTCAGTTGTCGTCGGGCACGCGCCGGAACATCACGCCCAGATGGTCCATGACCGTCAGGTAATCGCCGGCCGAAATCAGTTCGTCATCGTGTTCGCTGGCCGCGTCCGCGCCGATTTCTTGAGCGAGCGCCCGAAACGGCTGGAGCGCGCGTTCGTCGCGATGCTCGCCGTCCTGGCCGAAGTAGGTGCGAATCAGCGTTTCGGCTTGCGCGAGGCGCGGAATATACGTGCGGCCACGCGCGATTTGATCGGGCGTGCCCCGGCCCAGTGTTTGCCGGTTTGCCTGCAGATCGTCGAGCCCGAGGCTCGGCCGAGCTTGATGAATGTTCGCCGTGTGAGCGAGTTCCTCGGGCGAGCGCTGATCTCCGCGCGACAGCACCGCCGAAGACGGCGGTGCTGTCGGCCCGAGGTTCAGGCTCGCGGGCGATGCATTCATGATCGCGTCGAAACTCTGAAAGACATGGTCGCGCCAGCCTGGCGCAGCCGCGCCTTCGATCAGGTGCTGCCGTGGGTCGGCGCGGGCCGGGGAGGCTGGCGCGCGCGGCAAGCCGGCACGGGGCAACGGTGCGCGCGGGGGCCGGTTGCCGCCGCCCGGCGCGCGCGGCGCGGCAGGCGGCGGGGCGTTGCGCGACAGGCTCGCCACGGCGGTATCGAGGCTTTGAAACAGGCTTGGAGCGGCAGCCAGGCGGGAATCGGTTTCGATCACGCCACGGCCCGATTCGGCGCTCGCCTGCCTGCGCCGGCGGGCCAGATCCTGCAACGGCCCGCTGACGACCTGGCTCGCCGGCGCCGTGTTCGGCGCGGCGCGGTGGTCGCGATGCCCGCGATGTCCGTTTTCAGGCTGGTGATCGTTATCGGATTGAGTGGCTGGCGTGTGGGAGCCGGTACGGCGGACGTCCATGCAATTGACCCTGATTGAGCGATACGCCGTCATCATTCCGCGTGCCGGCAGGTCCGCCGCTCACGAGTACGAAGCAGGGTGCCGGTGCGCGAAGCAGCGGTTTGCTTCGGTTACCGAAGCGTCCCGAAACCGCCCGACGCCGCCCCGCCGCCATCGTATTGCGGCATCCCGTACCGTCGGCTACATTAACCACCCAGTCTGGAAAATGGCAGGGGCGCCACACGGCGCCACCTGATCGCCAGCCGGCGTTGCACGCGGGCCGGCCCCGCGTCGCACCACAGCAGGCGGCGCGGAAACAGGAGACAACGATGGACGTGCGGCAACGCGATCACATCGAAACGGTGGTCCTGGCCACCACCGGCGAGTTACCGGCGGCCATGCGCACACACGATGCGCTGATCCAGAGTTCGTGGCGGCGCTGCGTCCATCAATACGGGCTCGATCCGGCCCGCATGCAGGAGGCGCGCATCCTGCCGCCAGTCCGCCTGCGCGAACACCAGCAACGCATCGACGATTTCACGCGCATCGCCCGTCACGGCCTCGAAACCCTGCATGGCCAGGTGGCCGGCATGGGTTACGTCGTACTGCTGACCGATGCCGACGGCGTCACCGTCGATTACCTCGGCGACGCCAATGCCGATGCCGCGCTGCGGCGTGCGGGCCTGTATCTCGGCGCGGAATGGAGCGAGGACGGCGCCGGCACCTGCGCGGTGGGCACCGCGCTGGCGGCCGGCCAGGCGCTCACGGTGCATCAGGCCGATCACTTCGACGCCACCCACATTCCGCTGACCTGCACCGCCGCGCCACTGTTCGATTCGTACGGCCGGCTCACGGCGATCCTCGACATCTCCGCACTCAGTTCGCCGCAAGCCCGGTACAGCCAGATGCTTGCGCTGCAACTGGTGCGCATGTACGCCAGCCAGATCGAGGACGCCTATTTCCTGCGCCGTCACCGGCAGGACTGGGTGCTTAAACTGAGCCCCGCGCCCGAGTTCCTCGAAGTCAGCCCCGACTACCTGATCGCGCTCGACGCCGACGGCCGGATCGCCGGCCATAACCGCCGCGCGCAACAGGCGCTCGCGGCCGGTACCGATCCGCACGATCCGCACGCGCCGCCGCTGCTCGGCCAGCGCTTCGAGGCGCTGTTCGACGCCCGGACCGAGGAGCTGGGGCGCTTCGTCTATTCGCGGCCGAGCGAGCAGCGCGTGGTGCGGCTCAATCACGGCGGGCGCGCGCTTTACCTGAGCGTCATGCCGCCGGCGCCGAGCCTGCCGCCCGCAATGCGCGACGGCACGCCGCCGCCGCTGCCGGCCGAACTGGCCGCGCTCTGCGGTGGCGATGCGGCGTTGCAGCAGCAGTTGCAGCGCGCCGCGAAGCTGATCGATTCGCCGATCAATCTGCTGATCAACGGCGAGACGGGCAGCGGCAAGGAGTTTCTGGCGAAGGCGCTGCATCGCGCCAGCGCGCGCCGCCACGGCCCGTTCATCGCGGTCAATTGCGCGGCGATTCCCGACACGCTGATCGAGAGCGAACTGTTCGGACACCTGCCGAACAGCTTCTCGGGCGCCGGTTCGCGGCCCAAGCGCGGGCTGATCGAGGAAGCGAACGGCGGCACGCTGTTTCTCGACGAGATCGGCGACATGCCGCGCGAGTTGCAATCGCGCCTGCTGCGCGTGCTGTCCGAAGGCGAGGTGCTGGCGATCGGCGCGTCGCGCCCGGTGCCGGTCGATATCCGCGTGATTTCCGCGACGCATCATGCGCTCGACCGGCTGATCGGCAGCGGCCTGTTCAGAGAGGATCTGTACTACCGGCTCAACGGCGCGCGCTTCGCGCTGCCGCCGCTGCGCGAGCGTGGCGATCTGGACTGGCTGGTGCGCAAGCTGCTCGCCGTGCCGGAGGGCGAGCCGGGCTACACGATGTCGGCGGCGGCGCGCGAACGGCTGCATCGCCATCGCTGGCCGGGCAACCTGCGCGAGCTGCGCAACGCGCTCGAATATGCGCGCGCCGTGTGCGATCACCGTCATATCGAGGCGCGCGACTTGCCCGAGGGGATTGGCGACGCGCACGCCGGCGAAGCGGCGTCGCGGCCATTACTTGCCGATCACGTCGATCACACCGAGGACCGTCACACGCTGCCGCCCGAGGCCGCGCTGCTGATGCAATACCTGCGCGCGGCCGGCTGGAACCTCAGCGCCGTCGCGCGGCAGATCGGCATCAGCCGCATGACGCTGTACCGCCGCATGGCGCGCTACGGCATCCAGTCGCCGAACCGCACCGATACCGGCGCGCGCGACACGCACTGAGCGCACCGATACGCCTGTCCCACCTGATGCACCTGCCGCTGTGACACCTGTCACGGCGGCGGGCTGCCGCCTCGTATTTCCCGCCCGGTTTGCCGGGGTATTCCCCTAAATCTCTCGCGTGTTTTCGTGCCTGCGGGCCGATGCGGCACTGGCATGGCAGTTGCGTTATCGCTGCTGTCAGAACAAGCACATCGGAGACAGGCATGCACGAACCCGTTCCGGTTCGTTCCCCCCGGGTCGGCATCATCGCCAACCCGGTGTCGGCACGCGACATTCGCCGCGTCATCGCCAACGCGAACAGCCTGCAACTGGCGGACCGCGCGAACATCGTGCTGCGCCTGCTGGCCGGGCTGGCCGGCGGCGGCATCGAGCGCGTGCTGATGATGCCGGACCGCGAGGGGCTGCGCGTCATGCTGCAACGCCATCTGGCCCGCGCGCAGGCGTCGGGCGCGGCGATGGCGCAGATCGACTACCTCGACATGCCGGTGGCCGGCAGCGTGGACGACACGCTGCTCGCCGCGCGGCGCATGCGCGAGGCAGGCGTGGCGGCGATCGTCGTGCTCGGCGGCGACGGCACCCATCGCGCCGTGGTGCGCGAATGCGGCGAGGTGCCGATCGTCGGCCTGTCCACCGGCACCAACAACGCGTTCCCCGAGATGCGCGAATCCACCATCACCGGGCTGGCCACCGGCCTGTTCGCGACGGGGCGCATTCCCGCCTCGCGCGCGCTGGCGAGCAACAAGTGCCTCGACGTGACGATTCGGGAGCCGGGCGGGGCGTGGCGGCGCGACCTCGCGCTGGTGGACGCCGTGATCTCGCGCGAGCGCTTTATCGGCGCGCGCGCCGTGTGGAAGGCCGACACGTTGAGCGCGGTGTACGTGTCGTACGCGAGCCCGCAGGCGATCGGCCTGTCCGCCATCGGCGGCCTGCTCGAACCGATCGGCCGCGACGAGCGCGGCGGCCTGGCCATCGAGCTGGGACAGCCCGGGCGCTGCGCGTTCGCGCTGCTCGCGCCGATCGCGCCCGGGCTGCTGGAGCCGGTGCCGATCGCGGCGTGGCATCGCATCGCGCACGGCGTGGCGCATCGCGTGCGGCAGCGCGCGGGCGTGGTCGCGCTCGACGGCGAACGCGAACTGGCCTTCGATTCGCAGGACGAAGTGTTCGTCACCC
>NZ_BAAILN010000084.1:157925-166732 GCF_054589155.1 Burkholderia sp. 3C | reverse complement strand
CCCCGCCCGCATCCGGGTTCCGCACCCATCCCACCCCCACCTGAAACAAGGAGACAAGCATGGCAACAGACATCGCAGCAGGCCAGGGCCGGCTGCCGCTCGACCAGGCGGCGCTGCTTTCGGTCTATCGCAAGATGCGCACGATCCGCGAGTTCGAGGAACGGCTGCACGTCGATTTCGGACGCGGCGACATTCCCGGCTTCGTGCACCTGTACGCCGGCGAGGAGGCGACCGGCGTCGGCATCCTGCATCACCTCGGCGACGGCGACCGGATCGCGAGCACGCATCGCGGGCACGGCCACTGCATCGCGAAGGGCGTCGATCCGGTCGCGATGATGAAGGAGATCTACGGGCGCAAGGGCGGCTCGTGCAACGGCAAGGGTGGCTCGATGCATATCGCCGATCTGTCGAAGGGGATGATGGGCGCCAACGGCATTCTGGGCGCGGGCGCGCCGCTGATTTGCGGCGCGGCGCTGGCGGCGAAGTTTCGCGGCAAGGGCGAGATCGGCATCACGTTCTGCGGCGACGGCGCGTCGAACCAGGGCACCTTCCTCGAAAGCCTGAACCTCGCGGCGGTCTGGAATTTGCCGGTGATCTTCGTGATCGAGAACAACGGCTATGCCGAGGCCACCGCGCGCGAATACGGCACCGCCGTGGATAGTTACGTCGACCGCGCCGCCGGCTTCGGCATTCCGGGCGTGACGGTGGACGGCACCGATTTCTTCGCCGTGCACGAGGCGGCCGGCGAGGTGATCCGGCGCGCGCGCGAAGGCGGCGGGCCGTCGCTGCTCGAATGCAAGACGGTGCGCTTCTACGGCCACTTCGAGGGCGATGCGCAAACCTATCGCGCACCTGGCGAACTCGACGACATCCGCAGCAACAAGGATTGCATCAAGAAGTTCGTGCAGACGGTCACGCGCGCCGAGGTGATTGCGCGCGACGCGCTGGCGGCGATCGATCGCGAGGTGGCCGAGCTGATCGAGCGCTCGGTGGTGGAGGCCAAGGCCGCACCGCTGCCCGGCCCGGAGGATCTGCTCGCGGATGTCTATGTCCGTTATTGACCCCGCCGCTTATCGACCGATGCGACCAAGGCAACCGATGCGATCAAACAATCAGGAGACATGAATATGGCCCGCAAATTGAGCATGAAGCTGGCGATCAACGAAGCGATCGATCAGGAAATGACCCGTGACCCCACCGTGATCATGCTGGGCGAGGATATCGTCGGCGGCTCCGGCGCCAACGGCGAGAAGGATGCCTGGGGCGGCGTGCTGGGCGTGACCAAGGGCCTGTACGCGAAGCACGGCGACCGGCTGCTCGACACGCCGCTGTCCGAATCGGCCTACGTGGGCGCGGCGATCGGCGCGGCCGCGTGCGGCATGCGGCCGATCGCCGAGCTGATGTTCATCGACTTCATGGGCGTGTGTTTCGACCAGATCTACAACCAGGCCGCGAAGTTCCGCTACATGTTCGGCGGCAAGGCCGAAACGCCGGTGGTGATCCGCGCGATGGTGGGCGCGGGGTTCCGCGCGGCGGCCCAGCACAGCCAGATGCTCACGCCGCTGTTTACGCACATCCCCGGCCTCAAGGTGGTGTGCCCGTCCACGCCTTACGACACCAAGGGGCTGCTGATCCAGTCGATCCGCGACAACGATCCGGTGATCTTCTGCGAGCACAAGAACCTGTACGGCTTCGAAGGCGAGGTGCCGGAGGCGTCGTACACGATCCCGTTCGGCGAGGCGAACATCGTGCGCGACGGCAAGCACGTGTCGATCGTCACCTACGGCCTGATGGTGCACCGCGCGCTGGAGGCCGCGGCAACCTTGGCGAAGGAAGGCATCGAGGCCGAGATCGTCGACCTGCGCACGCTGTCGCCGCTCGATATCGACACGGTGCTCGAAACGGTCGAGCACACCGGCCGCCTGGTGGTGGTGGACGAGGCCAGCCCGCGCTGCAATATCGCCACCGATATTTCCGCGCAGGTCGCGCAGCGCGCGTTCGGCGCGCTGAAGGCGGGCATCGAGATGGTCTGCCCGCCGCACACGCCGGTGCCGTTCTCGCCGACGCTGGAAGACCTGTATATCCCGAGCGCCGCGCAAATCGCGGATGCCGCGCGACGCACGATGAACGGAGGGACGCACTGATGGCCGCCATCACCCCGGTCGTGATGCCCAAGTGGGGGCTGGAGATGCGCGAGGGCACGGTGCAGGACTGGCTGGTGCGCGAAGGCGAGCGCATCGAGGTCGGCACCGCGCTGGTCGACGTGGAAACCGACAAGATCTCGAACGCCGTGGAAGCGCCGGATGCGGGGCTGTTGCGCCGCATCGTCGCGCAAAGCGGCGAGACGCTGCCGGTCAAGGCGCTGCTCGGCGTGCTGGCCGAGCTGGAAGTTGGCGACGCCGAGATCGACGCCTATGTCGCCGCGTTCGAGGTGCCGGCCGCCGGCGCCGACGACGAGGACGCCGGCCCGGCGTTCGATTTCGTCGAGGTGGACGGCATTCGCGTGCGCTATGCGCGGCGCGGGCCGGAAGCGGGCACGCCGGTGCTGTTCATCCACGGCTTCGGCGGCGACCTGAACAACTGGCTGTTCAATCTCGACGCGCTGGCCGAGCGGCACCCGGTGATCGCGCTCGATCTGCCGGCGCACGGGCAATCCACCGTGAAGCTAGCCGGCGCCACGCTGGAGGCGCAGGCGGCGTTCGTCGGCCGCTTCATGGAGGCGGTCGGCGTGCCGTCGGCACATCTGGTCGGCCACTCGATGGGCGGCGGCATCGCCGCGCAACTTGCCGTGGCCGCGCCGCGGAAGGTGGCGTCGCTGGCGCTGATCGACAGCGCGGGCTTCGGCGAGGAGGTCAATGCCGATTACACGGATGGCTTCGTGAAGGCCGATTCGCGCCGCGACCTGAAGCCGGTGGTCGAGTTGCTGTTCGCCGACACCGCGCTGGTCAGCCGCCAGATGCTCGACGATCTGCTCAAGTACAAGCGCCTCGACGGCGTGACCGAGGCGCTCGACGCGCTTGGCAGCCAGTTGTTCGCGGGCGGCCGGCAGCGCGAGTTGCCGGGCCGGGACCTCGGCGGCTTCGGCAAGCCGGTGCTGGTGGTGTGGGGCCGGGAGGATCGGGTGATCCCGAGCGGCCACGCCCAGGCCGCGCCGAAGGGCGCGAAGGTGGCGCTGCTCGACGGCGCCGGCCACATGCCGCAGATGGAAAAGGCCAACGATGTCAACGCGCTGCTGCGCGAGCACCTGGGCCGTTGACGCTGTGGGCGCGGCCGTTCCCGCCGCGCCTGCTGGGACTCATTCGAAACACCTGAAGGAATGCGAACGATGAAAGCAGCACGTTTTTACGACCGAGGCGACATCCGCATCGAAGACATCCCCGAGCCGGTGGTCGCGCCGGGCACCGTCGGCATCGACGTGGCGTGGTGCGGCATTTGCGGCACCGATCTGCACGAGTTCATGGAAGGGCCGATCTTCATCCCGCCGTGCGGGCACCCGCATCCGATCTCCGGCGAAGCCGCGCCCGTCACGCTCGGCCACGAGTTTTCGGGCGTGGTGTATGCGGTGGGCGAGGGCGTGACCGATCTCGCGATCGGCCAGCATGTGGTGGTGGAGCCGTACATCGTGGCCGACGACGTGCCGACCGGGCCGGGCGACAAGTATCACCTGTCGCCGAACATGAACTTCATCGGCCTCGGCGGCCGGGGCGGCGGCCTGTCCGAAAAGATCGCCGTCAAGCGCCGCTGGGTGCATCCGATCTCGAACGCGATCCCGCTCGACCAGGCGGCGCTGATCGAGCCGCTGTCGGTGGGCCATCATGCGTTCACGCGCAGCGGCGCGAAGGCCGGCGACGTGGCGCTGGTCGGCGGCGTCGGCCCGATCGGCCTGCTGCTGTCGGCGATCCTGAAGGCGTCGGGGCTGACCGTCATCGTCACGGAATTGAGCGCGGCGCGCAAGGCGAAGGCGCGCGAATCGGGCGTGGCCGATCACATCCTCGACCCGAGCGAGGTGGACGTGGTGGCCGAGGTCATGAAGCTCACGGGTGGCAAGGGCGTGGATGTGGCGTTCGAATGTTCGAGCGTCAACAAGGTGCTGGACACGCTGGTGGCCGCCTGCTCGGCGAGCGCGGTGGTGGTGATCGTGTCGATCTGGAGCCATCCGGCGACGATCAATGTGCACAGCGTGGTCATGAAGGAGCTGGACGTGCGCGGCACGATTGCGTATTGCAACGACCATCAGGCCACGATCCGGCTGGTCGAGGAGGGCAGGATCGATCTTGCGCCGTTCATCACCCAGCGCATTCAACTGGACGACCTGGTTTCGCAGGGCTTCGACACGCTGATCCACAACAACGAGTCGGCCGTGAAGATCGTCGTCCAGCCGAGGCTGACATGAACCGGGGCGGCGCGATCGGAGCGTGGCCGACCGATGCCGTTTGAGTGGATCGAACTCGATGCGGGCGCAACCGACCCGCTCGCGGCCGAGGCGGCGTTGCTGTCGCGGGCCGAGGCGGGCGGTTGCGTGGCGCACCTGTGGCAGGCGCCGCCGTCGCTGGTGGCGCCGCGCAGCTACCGGCGCTTCGCCGCGCTGGAACGCGCGCGCGCCGAGTTCGCCGCGCGCGGCTGCCCCGTGCATCTGCGCCTGTCCGGCGGCGGGCTTGTGCCGCAGGGGCCGGGCATTCTCAACCTGAGCCTGGCCTACCCGGTGCGCGGCACGGTGGGCGCGCTGTCCGAGGCGGTGTACCGGCACCTGTGCGGCATCCTGCGCGATGCGCTCGGCACGTTCGGGCTGCACACGCACTGGCAGGCCGTGGACGGTTCGTTTTGCGACGGCCGCTTCAACCTCGCCTGGGGGCCGCCCGATGATGCGCGCAAGATCGCGGGCACCGCGCAATACTGGCGTGGAGTGAAATCGCTTGGTGGTACTGACGCGCCGCTGTACGCCGTGCTGGCGCACGCGGTGCTGCTGGTCGACGCCGATCCCGACGAGATCAACGCGCGCGCCAATGCGTTCGAGCGCGCGATCGACAGCGGACGGCGCTACGATGCGCGGCGCGTGGTGAGCGTGCGGCAGGCGCTGAACGCGGAGGGTGCACCGCCGCGCGAAAAGCTGATGGAAGACGTGATGTCGGCGCTGCGCACGCAGGTGATGGCCGCGCCGCCGCCCGCCGACGAGGATGACTGAACGAAACGCGGTCGTCCGGAAACGCTACCCCGCCATCAAGCGCTCAACCACACATCCGCCAGATTCCCTTCCAGCCCTTGCGCCGACACCGTGTGATCGTGCACGCGCCGGTTCGCGAGCGTGGCCATGCGCGGCGCGACCAGGTTCAGGATCGGCAGGTCGCGATAGACGATCTGCTGGAATTGCCGGAACAATGCCGTGCGCTTCGCGTCGTCGGTTTCCACCGAGGCCGTTTCGAGCAGCGTATCCACTTGCGGATTGCTGTAATGCGGCGCGTTCGAGAACGGCACGCCGGGCCGGAAGTTCTTCGACCAGTACAGCCGCTGCACGCCCACGCTCGGATCGAACAGCGTATTCACGCCGATGCTCGTGAAATCGAACTGCCGGTCCGCATAGACGCGCTTCAGGAACGACGGCAGATCCTGCGCGCGCACCGTCACCTCGATGCCGATCCGTGCGAGCGCCGATTTCACGTACTCGGCCTGCCGCCGGTGCGTATCGCCGTACGGCAGATAGTCGTGCGTGAGCGCGAAGCGCGCGCCGCCGTTCTTGCGCGGATGGCCGGCCGCATCGAGCAGTTGCTCGGCGAGCGCGAGATCGAACGCGTACGGCTTGAGCGTGGCGTCGTGATACGGCGAGGCCGGCGTGATCGGCGTGGGGGAAACATCGGCGTAACCGTAGGCGATCGTCTTCTGCACGATCTCCGGGTTGATCGCATGCGCGATCGCCTGGCGCACGCGCAGGTCCTTGAGGATCGGATGATCGAGGTTGAAATCGATCTCGCCCTGCGGCTGCAGGAACCGGTAGCCGCGCGTTTCGAGCGTCAGTTGCGGCAACTGGATCAGGCGCGGCAGGTCCGACAGCGGCACCGGGTTCTCGCCGCCCAGGTCCAGCGAACCCGTCTCGAACGCCGCCGAGCGCGCGGCCGCGTCGGGGATCACCTTGAACACCAGCGAATCGATGTACGGCTTGCCCGCATCCCAGTAGTCGGGGTTGCGTTCGTAGACGATGTTCGCGCCGCGCGTCCACGATTTGAAGCGGAACGGCCCGGTGCCGATCGGCGCGTTGTTGTGCGGGTTGGTCAGCGGGTCGCCCGAGGCGTACAGGTGCTTCGGCACGATCGGCGATTCGCCGGCCGACAGCGCCTTGATCAGATACGGCGCGGGCTTCGACAGGTCGATCACGGCCGTCAGCGGGTCGGGCGTCGAGACGCGCACCACGTTCGCGAACGTGCTCTTGCCGCGCGGGTGGATCGATTTCAGCAGCTCGATCGAGAACGCCACGTCGGCCGACGTGAACGGCTGGCCGTCGTGCCATTTGACGTTGCGGCGCAGCGTGAACGTGTACTTGAGCCCGTCCGGCGACACGTTCCAGGCGGTGGCGAGTTGCGGGCGCGGATGCAGGTCGAAGTCGTAGGCGAGCAGCCCCTCGATCACCTTCGAGCTGGCGACGAGCGCGGGGCCGGTGGTCTGGAAGATCGACACGAGCACCGGCGGCTCGGGGTTGATCAGCATGTTCAGCGTGCCGCCGCGTTGCCGCGTCGCGGGCGTGCCCTGCGCGAAGGCCGGCGCGGCGATGCCGGCGGAGGCGAGCGTCGCGCCCGTGGAAATCAGGAAATTGCGTCGGTTCAAGCGCGTCATCGGGTGCCGGTCCTTGTCAAACCACTGTGTCTGCGCCCGGCACGCCGAGCGCGGCGGGCGGGCTCGGCGTGCACGATAGAGTGAAACGAACGGATCGGGAAACGACGAATTCGTATATCGAAACGAATTGCCGGAATAACGATGGGAGTGGCCGGCGGTATGATCGGCATGCCCCGTTGCCATCCATGAACCGGCCCATTCCACGATCATGCATTCTCCCGCTTCATCCCATCCGATGCCTTCCTTCCCCGCGGTTTGCGGCTCGCTTGCGCAGGCCTTTGTCGACGATCCGTTTTATCGCGCGGTGACGGTGGCGTTCGAGGCCGACGCCGCGCGCCGGCAGCAGGCGCTGGCCCGGTATTTCGCGCTGGCGATCGAGGAAGGTCGGGCGGTCGGCGAGATTCAACTGTCGGGAGACGATGGCGCGGCCATCTGGATGACGAACGAAGCAAGCGGTGCCGATGTCGCGCTGCACGGCGCGGCGAGGAACCGCGCGCTCGCCGCGCTGCTCGGGCCGGACGGCCATGGCAACTACGCGCGGATTTGCGAGGCGATGACGGCGCGCGTGCCGGCACATCTGGCGAACGCCTGGTATTTGTCGATTCTCGGCGTGCGGCCCGACGCGCGGGGCCGCGGGCTCGCGCAGGCCATGCTCGAACCGACGCTGGCCCGCGCGGATCGGCTCGGGGAAACCTGCTTTCTGGAGACGTTCAATCCGTTGAGCATTCCGTTCTACGAACGGCTTGGCTTCGCGCACGAGGCCGATTGCTTCGAGGCCGTGACGGGGCGGTCTTATTGGATATTGTCTCGCCGGGCATCACCGCATCCCGCTCACTTCGGCAACAACCCGCAGGCGCGATAACTGTCGATCAGCGTATCGAACAATGCGATATCCGCACGGCCGCGCGCCATCAATTGCGCACCGGAAACCGCGGCGAAGATCGCGCGCGCGCGCGCCTTGGCCTCCTTCGGCCCGGCGAGCTTCGCGGCCAGCAAGGTCTTGCGCAGCCATTCGATATTGACGTCGGCGAACGCCTGCACTTCGTGCCGCACGATCTCGGGCAGATCGTCGTGCTCGGCGCTCATGAAGCTCGCCATGCACATTCGGTTGCCGTTCTCCAGCGAGGGGCGAAACGTCACGGCCGGATAGCGGCGCAGGCATTCGGCGGGATCGTTGATCTCGGCCGACAGGTCGTCGAGGATCGCGGCCGCGCCTTCCCAGTAGCGCTTCGCCACCGCCGCCGCCAGGTCGGCCTTGCTCGGAAAATGGTGATAGAGGCTCGCCGCCTTGATCCCGACATCCTCCGCCAGCAGGCGCACGTTCAATCCGCCGTAGCCATGCGCCTGCGCGATCCGCGTGGCCGCCGCCAGGATCCTGTCGCTGGAGTTCTGGCCCGTCTGGTCCTTCATCGCTTGCCCCGAAAAAAGTGTTGACGAGCCGAAGTATAACCTTCTAGGATTCAACCTAACAAACGTTAGGTAGTCTTCTGTCCTGACTTTGTCCGCTCCCCATCGACTCATTTGAAAGGCAAGCCATGAAGTCCGAACTGTTCTATCAGGATGCAACGACGCTCGCGGAACTGGTCCGCACCAAGGCGGTATCGCCCGTGGAGGTGGTGCAGGCGCACCTGGATCGCATCGAGGCCGTGAATCCGCAGCTCAACGCGATCGTCACGCTGGCGGACCACGCGCTCGACGCGGCGAAGCAAGCCGAGGCGGCCGTGATGCGCGGCGATGCGCTCGGGCCGCTGCACGGCGTGCCGTTCACGGCCAAGGATTCGATCGACACGGCCGGCGTGAAGACCCAGCGCGGCTCACCGATCTTCGCGGGCCGGGTGCCCGACGCGGATGCCACCACCGTGGCGCGCATGAAGCAGGCCGGCGGCATCCTGCTGGCGAAAACGAATCTGCCCGAGTTCTCGTACTGGATCGAAACCGACAATCTGCTGACGGGCCGCGCACGCAATCCGTGGAATCTCGATCGC
>NZ_BAAILN010000084.1:143913-157853 GCF_054589155.1 Burkholderia sp. 3C | reverse complement strand
CTCCAGCGGCGGCGAATCGGCCGCGATCGCGGCGGGCATGTCGCCGATCGGGATCGGCAGCGACGTGGCGATTTCGGTGCGCGGCCCGGCGGCGCTGACCGGCATCGTCGGCCTCAAGGCCAGCCACGGTCGGATTCCGATGACCGGCCTGTGGCCGCGCGTGCCGCGCCGCTTCTGGCACGTCGGCCCGATGGCGCGCACCGTGCGCGACGTCGCGCTGGCCTACTCGCTGCTGGCCGGCCCCGACGGCGCGGACGGCTTCTCGACCAGCCCGCTGGCGCTCGACGCCGGGGTGGGCGCGGGCCTCGGCCGGCCGATCCGGGTGGGCTGGCTGGTGGATCAGGGCTATTTCGGCCCGGTGGACAACGAGGTCGGCAAGACCGTGCAGGCGGCGGCCGAGGCGCTGAAGGCGGCCGGCGCGATCGTCGAGCCGGTCGGCATTCCGGTGCTGGAGCAGGTCGATGCGCTCGATGTGCTCTGGAAGCTGCAGGCGATGGAAACCAAGCCCGCGTTCCGCAAGGAAACCGCCGGCCACGAAGACAAGATCTTCAAGCACGTGCAGGGCGTGTACGACACGCCGGACACGCCGATCGCCGATTTCGTCGCGGCCGAGCAGCAAGCCGAGGCGCTGCGCGATGGTTTTGCCCAATATTTTCAGTACTACGATGCATTGATCTGCCCGGTGACGCCGGTGGCCGGACACGGCCACGATGCGGCGGAGTTCGTCATCAACGGCCAGAGCGTGTCGTCGCTGCACGTGATGCACACCACCGCGCCGTTCAGCGTGACGGGGCTGCCGGGCCTGTCGATGCGCTTCGGCACGAGCAGCGATGGCTTGCCGATCGGTGTGCAGCTGGTGGGGCCGTGGCTGGCCGAATCGACGCTCCTGCATCTGGCCGCGCTGCTCGAAAGCGTGAGCCCGGTGCGCGGCCTGAACCCGGATCTGTCGAAGCTTTGAGCGTGGCCATGACCTCTTCACTCGATCACCGGCGCCGCCGGTTGTTGGGCGGCGGCTCGGCGCTGGCCGCGCTGCCGCTGCTGGGGCTGGCCGGCGCGGCCCCGGCGCAGGCCTCGTCGCGCTACGCCTGGCCGCCCGGCCGGGCGGCGGTGGCCGCCGCTTCGTTCGGCCCGATCCGCCAGGTCGAGGCCAACGGATTGAGCATCGGCTATGCCGAGGCCGGCCCGGCCGACGGGCCGGTCGCGATCCTGCTGCACGGCTGGCCGCACGACATCCACAGCTTCGCCGAGGTGACGCCGATCCTGGCCTCGGCCGGCTTCCGCGTGATCGTGCCTTACCTGCGCGGTTACGGCTCGACGCGCATCGTGGCCGACGATGCGCCGCGCAACGGCCAGCAAGCGGTGTTCGCGGCGGACCTGATCGCGCTGATGGACGCGCTGAAGATCGAGCGTGCGGTGCTGGCCGGGTTCGACTGGGGCGGCCGCGCGGCCAACATCGTCGCCGCGCTATGGCCCGAGCGTTGCCGCGCGCTGGTGTCGGCCAGCGGCTACCTGATTTCCAGCCAGGCCGCAAACCGCAAGCCGCTGCCGCCGCAGCTCGAACTGCAGGCGTGGTTTCAGTACTACTTCGCAACGGAACGCGGCGCGGCCGGCTATGCCGGCGATCGCAACGGTTTCAACAAGCTGGTGTGGCAGCGGGCCTCGCCGCAATTCCGGTTCGACGACGCCACGTTCCTGCGCACGGCCGAGGCGTTCGACAATCCCGATCACGTCGCCATCGTGATCCACAACTATCGCTGGCGATTGGGGTTGGCGCAGGGCGAGCCACGGTACGACGCGCTGGAGCAGCAGCTTGCCCGCGCGCCGGCGATCGCCGTGCCCGCCATCACGCTGGAGGGCGACGCGAACGGCGCGCCGCATCAGCCGCCGGCGGCCTATGCGAAGCAGTTCACCGGCAAGTACCGGCATCGCGAGGTCAAGGGCGGCATCGGCCACAACTTGCCGCAGGAAGCGCCGCAGGCGTTCGCCGAGGCGGTGTTGCAGGTTGTCGCGTTGTAGCAGGCAGGCCGGCCATGGGCCGGCTCGTCATTCAACCGCCGTCGCTCGCCGACGGCTTTCTTCGAAGGTCGCATCATGTCCGAAGCCGCACCCCGCCGCGCGTTGATCGTCATCGACGTGCAGAACGAATATGTCGACGGCAATTTCCGGGTCGCCTATCCACCGGTCGAATCGTCGTTGTCGAACATCGCCTCCGCGATCGATGCGGCCAACCTGAACGGCGTGCCCGTCGTGCTTGTCAGGCATGTGCTGCCGGCCGGCGCGCCGATTTTCGCCGAGGGTAGCGCGGGCGTTGAACTGCACGCCACGGTGGCGCGGCGCCCGCACGATTGGGTCGTCGACAAGACCCTGCCGAGCGTGTTTTCGGCGGCCGGGTTTGAAGACTGGCTGGCCGACTACGCGATCGATACGCTGACCGTGGTCGGCTACATGACGCACAACTGCAACGACGCCACCATGCGCGAGGCGATGCACAAGGGCTACCGCGTGGAATTCCTGCCCGATGCGGCTGGCTCGCTGCCGTACCGGAACAAGGCCGGCCACGCGAGCGCCGAGGAGATGCATCGGATCGTCACCATCATCATGGAATCGGCTTACGCGGCCACCATGTCGACGCGCGAGTGGGTGGAGAATCTTCGGAATCCACACCACGTGGCCGGCGACAACATCTACGATTCCAACCGCCGTGCGCTGGATGTGCATGCGCTGCCCTAATCCAGCGACAACACATAGCCTGCCACCTCCCGCACGTCGTTCGCATCGAGCGGCTTCGGATACAGCTTCGGCATGATGCCGGACGGCTCGCGGATGCGCGCGGCCACGCCGTCGAGCGAGAGCCGCGCGCCGATGCCGGCAAGCTTCGGCCCCACGCCGCCCTGGCCTTGCCCGCCGTGGCAGCCGGCGCAATTCGCGGCGTAGAGCGACGCGCCGTGGCCGGCGCCCGCGCTGCTGGTTGCCGCGTTGGCCGCCACACGCGTGGATGGCGCGCCGTCGTTCAGCAACGCGATATCGGCCGCCGCCGGGTTTGCCGGAATCGAAGCGAGGTAGGCGTGAATGCGCGCGATGTCGGCGTTCGAGAGGATCTTCTCGCTGAACGGCGGCATCTGCCCGGCCGGCGCGTGCACGTAGGCCTGCATCGCCGCGAGCGGCAGCGGGTGCGGCGCGAGCGCCGGCCCCGTCGAGATGCTGCCTTGCCCGACGATCCCGTGGCATTCGTAGCAACCGTTCTTCATGAACAGCGCGCGGCCGGCCGGGACGTCGGCGTCGGCATCGCCGGCCGCCGACGATACGCCGGGCATCAGGCAGGCGAGCGCAACGGCGAACGGAATGACCATCGCCATCGCGGCACGCAGGTTGGTGCGGGTGAAGCGGATCATCGTGCGGCCTCGTCAGCGGGGTTGGGTCAACACGTCGAGCAACGCGGGCTTGCCAAGCTTGACGACCGCCATCGCGCGCGCCAGCGCCGGGCCGAGATCGGCGGGGTTCGCGATCGGGCCTTCGGCCCAGACGCCCATGCTTCTGGCCATCGCCGCGTAGTCGATCGGCGGGTCCTGCAACACGGTGCCGATCGTGCCGCGCTCGGGGTGGCGATCGCGGCGGCTCGACATGCGCTGGATATGCATGGTCTCCTGATGCCACGCGCGATTGTTGTGCATCACCGACAGCAGCGGCACGCCGTGATGCGCGGCCGTCCACAGCACGCCGGGCAGCACCATCAGGTCGCCGTCTGTCTGGATGCTGACGGCGATGCGCCCCGCGTCGCGATGCGCGATGGCCGCGCCCACGGCGGCTGGCGCGGCGTAGCCCACGCCGTAGCCGCCGCCCGCGCCGATGAACTGGTACGTCCTGGTGAAATCCCACAGGCGTTGCGGCCACTGGCTGATCGCGCCGGTCGGCGAGACGAGCGCCCAATCCTCGTGACGGATCGCCTGCCAGACTTCGGCCGACAGGCGCGCGGTGCTGATCGGAGAGGCGTCCCAGCCGCGCGTCGCGGCGTCGCGCGCGCTGGCGCGCATCGTGTCGAACGCTTGCTGCATGGCGGGCCGGCGCGCGGCGGCGGCCTGGCGCTGCGCCGGCGTGAGCGCGGCCTGCACGGCTTGCAGCAGGCCCGGCAGCGAGGCCTGCGCATCGGCGCCGATCGGCAGCGTGGGCGCGGAGAAGCGCTCCGCGTCCCCCAGGTTCGACTTGCCGTACAGGTAGGCGGTGGAGATGCTGATCACGTTCGCCGGCGCCGCGCCGGGTTTCGCGCGCGGCTTTGCCGGGCGTTCGATGGTGTCGGGCACCGTGGCCGTGAGCGACCACACGTCGCCCACTTCTAGCGCGAGAATCACGTCGGCCTGCGCGAGCAGCCGCGCCTGCCGCGACGAATGATTCAGATAATGGTTGGTCGGGAAATTCATGCGCGCGAGCAGATCGACGACCGGCGCGTTCAGCGTTTCCGCCAGCTTCACGAGCGTTTCCATCGCCGCCTGGTCGCGCACCGCGCGATCCGCGACGATCACCGGCGAGGCCGCGTTGCACAGCATCGCGGCGGCCGTGGCCAGCGCCTCGGGGCTCGCCACGGGCGGCGATACGACGCGCAGCGGAGGCACACGCAGATCATGAGGATGACTGATCGCCTGCTCCTGCAGCTCGGCGTCCGCCACGATCAGCACCGGCGCCATCGGCGGCGTGACCGATATCGCCTGCGCGCGCATGAACGATTCGGCGTAATGCTGGAGCGACACCGGGTAATCGTCGTATTTCGTGTAGTCGCGCACCAGCGCGCCGAGGTCCTGCGCGGTGTGATACCACTCCACGCCGGGCCGCCGCTTGGCCGCGTCGGCGATGTTGCCGGCCAGCACCATCACCGGCACGCGGTCGCACCATGCGTTGTAGATCGCCATCGACGCATGCTGCAAACCCACCGTGCTGTGCACGAGGCACGCCATCGGCTTGCCGGCCACTTTCGCGTAGCCGTGCGCGATGGCCGCCGACGCTTCCTCGTGCGTGCACACGATCAATTGCGGCTGCCGATCGCCCGCGTAATTGACGATCGATTCGTGGATGCCGCGAAACGTCGAGCCCGGCATCGCGGCCACGTAATCGATGCCGGCGATCCTGAGCAGATCCACCATGAAGTCGGAGCCGGGGTTGCCGACATGCGCCGCGTCGGTGGCGGGCGCTTCGTCGAGCGAGGGCGGTTCGGTTTCGGCGGCGACCAGCGCGGCGGACGGTTTGCCGATCGCCGGGCCGGGCCGGGCGGCGGTGCTGTCCTGCGCGATGCCGGCCCCCGGTTTCGCCAACACGGCGGCCGTGCCGGTGGCCAGCGCTTCCTTCAGAAACCTACGTCGTCCTGCCATTGTCTCCGCTCCTCTTCGGGATGGTTCGATGTTTGCGAACACCGCATCGAATGAGCGTCAATGTAAGCGAGCGCCGCTGGCGCGGCTCAATATGAACTGCGTCGCCGGCCATAAGTTCTGGTTAAGCTACGGGTTTTTGCATATGGCGTTCGAGGCGCGCTTGCCGGGTATTCAGGCGCCCTATGCGGAAACCCTGAGCTTAACGAAAACTTATGGCATGCGCGCCAGTACATATTAGGCATTCCTCTACAAAACGCTTACATTGACGCCCGGCTTCATTTCCAAGCGCGCGTGCCCGAACAGCGGCGCTCGCGCACCCGGCCCGACCTGCCGGTGACCAGATTCGAGACATTCGCCTTCAAGGAATACCGTGATGCGTCTTTCCATCCAAGCACGCCTCGCATTGACGATGGGCCTGCTGTCCGCCTTGCTGCTCGCCGTTGGCCTGTTCGGCATTGCCGGCATGACCTACAGCAACGACGGCAATCTCGATACCTATACGAACAAGCTGCCGAGCGCGAACTTCATCGGCGAGGCGGAACTGAGCCTGCAACGCGAACGCACGGCGCTGCTGCGCGGCGCGATCGATACCTCGTCGGACCAGAACATCGGCGACACCGTCGCGCACGAGAAGGCGTTTCGCGCGATGGCGCGCAAGGCGCTCGACGCTTACATGTTGCTGCCGCAATCGGCGCACGAGGCCGAACTGGCGCGCGAGCTGCTGGCGCAGCGCGCGGCCATGGATACCGGCCTCGACGCGTTCGCGCAGGCGCTGCTGTCGAAGGACGGCCCGCGCATCATGCGCGCCGCGCTCGACAACAACACGCTGTACGCCCGATATCACGACAGCAGCGTGAAGCTGCGCGAGTGGCAGGTGAGCGAGGCGCGCGACGAATTCGAAACCGGGCAGCGCCGCTACGGGCTGCTGCGCGCCGTCACGTTCGCCGCGCTGGCGCTCGGCCTGCTGTGCGCCGTCGGCAGCTTTCTGAGCCTGCGCCGCGCGATCGCGCGACCGCTCGGCGAAGCGCTCGCGCATTTCGACCACATCGCGCAAGGCGACCTGACGCGGCCGATCGCGGCGACGTCGCACGACGAAATGGGGCGTTTGCTGACCGGCATCGCCGACATGCAGGCGCGCCTGCGCCAGACCATGCGCGACCTGCTGCAAAGCAGCGAGGCGATTGCGCTGGCCACCAGCGAAGTGGCGGCCGGCAATCAGGACTTGTCGGCACGCACCGAGGAGCAGGCGGCCTCGCTGGAGGAAACCGCCGCGAGCATGGAGGAACTGACGTCCACCGTCCGGCACAACACCGACAACGCGCAGCAGGCGCGGCAACTGGCGTCCACGGCGCGCGACGTGACGCTGGGCGGCGGCCGGCTGGTGGACGAGGTGATGCGGACCATGAACGGCATCAGCGAGAGCGCCGTGCGGATCGCGGACATTACCGGCGTGATCGAGGGCATCGCGTTCCAGACCAACATCCTGGCGTTGAACGCCGCGGTGGAAGCGGCGCGCGCCGGCGAGAACGGGCGCGGCTTCGCGGTGGTGGCCTCGGAGGTGCGTTCGCTGGCGCAGCGCTCCAGCACGGCCGCGAAGGAGATCAAGGAACTGATCGGCGTATCGGTCGAGCGCGTGCAGGCGGGCAACGAACTGGTGGTGCGCAACGGCGACACGATGGAGCAAATCCGTCAGTCGATCGTGCGCGTGGACGATATCGTCGGCGAGATCGCCGAGGCTTCGCACGAACAGAGCCGTGGCATCGAGCAGGTGAACCAGGCGATTTCGCAGATGGACGGCGTCACGCAACAGAACGCGGCGCTCGTCGAGCAGGCGGCGGCTGCTGCGCTGTCGCTCGAAGATCAGACCCAGCGGCTGCGCGAGATCGTGAACGGCTTCCGGACGGAACCGGCGGGCGGCCGCGAAGCTGCCGCGTCGTTCGCGCCGCGTGCGAGGCTGGCGCTGACAGGCTGAGGCACCGAGAGGGAAGCGCTACCCGTGAATCGCCGGCCGTTCAGGCCTGACGCGAAACCACCAAAAAATACCCGCAAGGCGCATCGGTCGCATTCCTGAACGTGTGATCGACGTTGGCCTGGAAGAACATCGCGTCGCCGCGCTCGAGCGTATGGTCGATGCCGTCGATCTCCACCACCAGCGTGCCCTCGATCACCGTCACGTGCTTTTCGGTGCCGAGCGGATAGGCCGGCAGCACGCCGGTCGAGACGCCCGCCGGCAGATGGTGATACAGCAGCTCGACCCGCGTGCCGCCCGGCGCCGGCGACACGATATGCCGCTCGAAGCCGCTGGCCGGATCGCGAAACACCGGGCGCGCGGCCCGGCGCGAGATCACCACCTTGCCGCGCGCGTCGCTGCCGCCGACCAGTTCGGACAACGAGGTATTGAGCGCGTGCGCGATGCGCGTGGCGATGCCGATCGTCGGGCTTTTCTCGCCGCGTTCGACCTTCGACAGCATCGCGCGGCTCACGCCCGATTGCCGCGACAACTGCTCCAGCGTCATGTCGGCCGCATCGCGCAGCTTGCGCACGGCCGCGCCGAAGACGAGCGCCAGCTCGTCTCCCGGTTCGGCGCTGTCGAGGTCCGGCTTCGGCATCAATCGTTCCCTGTGTGGATAACCGGCCGCGTGCATCAGGCCGGTGGTTGGCGTTGGCGCGAATTCTACCAAAGGAGCCAATTTCTTGATAAATTCTTCCATAGAAGATATATTCTTCAAATCGATGCGGGCCGATACCGGCTTCGCGCACTCACCGCCAGGAGAAAACATGCAGACAACGGATCAACGGGATCAGGACGTCGGTCGATTGGGGCTTCGGCTCGCCAACCTGCGGGTGGGCGGACGGCCCACGCTGGGCGCGGAAACCGAGCACGGCGTGCTCGACTTGGTGGCGAGCGCCGCCGCGCTCGGGCTGCCGGTGCCGCAGGACATGGATGCGCTGTTGCAGGAAGGGCGGGCCGGCGAGGTGCGCGCGGTGCTCGACGCCGTGGCGCAGCGCAGTGATGCGCGCCGCATCGTCGAGCCGGCCGCGCTGGCGTTCGCGCCGCTGGTCACGCGCCCCGAGAAGATCATCTGCGTGGGCTTCAACTACCGGCAGCACGCGGCCGAAACCAATACGCCGGTGCCGAAGGCGCCGCCCGTGTTCGGCAAGTTCAACAACGCGCTCAATCATCACAAGGGCAGCGTGCGCCTGCCGACCCGGGCCGATCGTCAGTTCGACTATGAAACCGAGCTGGTGATCGTGTTCGGGCGCGAATGCCGCGACGTGCCCGAAGCCGAGGCGCTCGACGTGGTGGCCGGCTATGCCACCGGCAACGACATCAGCGCGCGTCATCTCCAGAACCTCACGACGCAATTCATGGCGGGCAAGACCTCGGACGGTTTCGCGCCGGTCGGCCCGTGGCTCGCGACGCGCGAGCGCGTGCCCGATCCGAATGCGCTGCGCGTGCAGACCTGGGTCAACGGCCGGCAGAAGCAGGACGGCACCACGCGCGACATGATCTTCAACTGCCGTCAGATCATCGCCTACGTGTCGAGCTTCATGACGATCAAGCCCGGCGACATTCTGTTTACCGGCACGCCCGAAGGCGTGATCTGGGGCGAGAAGACGCCGCTCGACGCGCGCGAATGGCTGAAGCCGGGCGACGTGGTGGTGTCGTCGGTCGAAGGGCTGGGCGAATTGCGCGTGACGCTGGCCTGAACCGCTGTCACCCCTGCAACCCCCGCAATCCTGAGGAATCCTCGATGAACCTTCCAGCAAGCGTGGACAAGCTCTGCATCCTCGACGGCGGGCTGGCCCGCGTCGACGATGCCTCGATCTACTCGCCCGGCGTCAACGTCGGCGTGCCGATGGCGCTCAGTTGCAACGCCTACCTGATCCGCCATCGCGGCGAATGGCTGTTGTGGGACACCGGCACGCAGGACGACCTGATCGGCGAACCGGACGGGCGCATCATCGCGCACGGCATTCGCGGCTCGCTGCGCCGCACGCTGGTGTCGCAACTGGCGGAGCTCGGCGTGATGCCCGACGAGATCGGCTGGCTCGCGATCTCGCACGCGCATTACGATCACGTCGGCAATTGCGGGCTGTTCCGCCGCGCGCGGTGGGTCGCGCAGAAGGCCGAGTACGACGCGATGTTCGGCGGCGATCCGGGCAGCTTCGGTTTCCTGCCCGAGTTGTACGCGTCGCTGCGCGACAACCCGCTCACGCTCGTCGAAGGCGATCACGACATCTTCGGCGACGGGGCGGTGCGCATGGTGTCCACACCGGGCCACACGCCCGGCCATTGTTCGCTGCTGGTGCGCCTGCCCGATTCGGGGCCGGTGCTGTTGAGCGGCGATATCGCGCACAACCGCACCAATTACCGCTGCCGGTGCGTGCCGTCGTTCAATGCCGACAAGCTCGCCACGGTCGCCTCGATCGAGAAGGTCGACACGTTGCTGCGCCAGGAGCACGCGACGTTGTGGATCAATCACGATATCGAGCAGAACGCGGCGTTGCCGCATGCGCCGGCGTGGATCACGTGATCCCGCGCCGGGCCGGGCCGGCCGTTACGCCTGAAGGTTTCGGCCGAACGCGCTGATCTCCGTCGCTCGGGTGTCGGGCCGCGCGGGCTCGGCCTCGACCTCGGCGTGGTCGGTTTCTTCATACCCGGCCAGCAACGCCAGCAGCACCGAAATGTCGGCTGCCTTGCGAAAGTACCCGTCGAAGCCCGCACTGAGCGCCTGCGCCTCGATTTCGGACCAGGCCATCGATGTATAGGCAACGATGATGGTCGGCCCGGCGTGCGGCGAGGTGCGCAGGTTGCGCGCCACGTCGAAGCCGTCCATGCCCGGCATGCGGATATCGAGCAGCACGATGTGCGGCATGTGGATTTCGGCGGCCCGATATACCTCGTGCGCATCGGTCACGAAGCGCGTGTCGAAGCCGAGCACGGAGAGATACAGCGCCATCGCTTCCGCGCCGTCCAGGTAATCGTCGACGACCAATACCCTGCGCCGTCCGCCCGACCCGTTGATTTTCCGCGCCGAGCACATCACGGAGACTTGATGGCTCATTCCATCCTCGCTTGCTGTCCATTTCGCACCAGCTCATGGTGACGGCAACGCGCGGAAAAATTGTGCCAAATGTGTGGACGTTTGATTCGTGATTGTCACGGCGGGATCGGCCGCGCCGGATAATCGAGCGACCCGCGACCCGCGACCCGCGCAACACGGCGTTCGCGCGGCCGGCGAGGCGGTACGTGCGCACAGGCGGGCCGCACCGATTTGACAGCCTCACTGGCCGTCGATTATTGTCGCCGGCACCGGATGCGCCCCGCGGCGTCCGCGATTCGTCATGCGGGATGCCAAACGGAAGGTGACAACAGGTATGGCCGAGGGAACTTCGCCCCGTCGTCCGGCGACCGCGCACGAGGTGGCGCGGCTGGCCGGCGTCTCGCAGTCGGCGGTGTCGCGGGTGTTCACGCCGGGCGCGAGCGTCGCGCCGGCCACGCGCGAGCGCGTGATCGCGGCCGCCGGGCAGCTCGGCTATCGCCCGAACCTGGTGGCGCGCTCGCTGATCACGCGCCGCTCGAACGTGATCGGCGTGGTGGTGCCCGCCAACGGCAATCCGTTCTACCAGCGCGCGCTCGAACGCCTGTCCGCCGCGTTCGCCCGGGCCGGCTACCGCGCGCTGCTGTTCCCCACCGACGCCCGGGCCGGCGCCGATCCCATTCTCGAAGACGTGCTGCGCTATCGCGTGGACGCGCTGGTGCTGATCTCGACCAGCTTCTCGTCGCGCTTCGCCGACGAATGCCTGCAGATCGGCCTGCCCGTGGTGATGTTCAACCGCAAGACCGACAGCACGGCCGCCTCGAGCGTGACGGGCCAGAACCGCGACGGCGCCGAACGCCTCGCCGAATTCCTGGTGGCGGGCGGCCACGCGCGCTTCGCCTATCTGGCCGGCCTCGCGCAATCGTCCACCAACCGCGACCGCGAGGAGGGCTTCAAGGCCGGCCTCGCGCGCCACGGCGTGAAGCGCATCCGGCAGGAGGCCGGCGATTACTCGGCCGACGGCGCGGAGCGCGCCGCGCGCGCGCTGCTCGGCGCGAAGCGGCCGCCCGATGCAATCTTCTGCGCGAACGATCACATGGCGCTGGTCGCGATCAGCGTCGCGCGCGCCGAGTTCGGGCTGACGGTGGGCGAGGACGTGTCGATCGTCGGTTTCGACGATATCGACATGGGCCGCTGGCCGGTGTTCGGCCTGACCACCTACAGCCAGCCGCTCGACGAAATGGTCGAGCGCGCTGCGCGCCTCGTGCTCCAGCAACTGGCCGACGCGCAGGCCCCCACGGTGCAGGAAGTGGTGGCCGGCGAACTGATCGTGCGCGATTCCGCGCGGCTTCCGGCCTCGGGGCTGGAGGCGCGCGACGGGCGGCGCGTCTGGGTCGGCCGAGTCGCCTGATCGCCCCCGCCGGCGCGGCTCGCGCGCCGGTTTTTCCCACGATTCCGGGTTAACGATAGCTCGCCTGCGCGAGCCGATTCTCGTACATTGGCGGCAATTGCATACGTATGCATCCTGATTTGCATACGTATGCAAATTCCCCTCGAACTGACTCTAAAGGTGCCCCATGGCTGTCTGGCTCAAGCAAGGCGCGGAAGCGGAAGTGATCAAGTCCGCCGCGAAGGAAGTACGTGAAACCGTCGAGGCGACGCTCGCCGACATCGAGGCGCGCGGCGACGCGGCCGTGCGCGACCTGTCGGTGCGCTTCGACAAGCTCGATCGCGAGGATTACCGGCTCACGCAGCGCGAGATCGACGATTGCCTGTCGCAACTGTCGAAGCGCGATATTTCGGACATCGAATTCGCCCAAACGCAGGTCGAGAATTTCGCGCGCCATCAGCGCGAATCGATGCGCGACATCGAGGTGGAAACGCTGCCGGGCGTGGTGCTCGGCCACCGCAACATCCCCGTCAACGCGGCCGGCTGCTACGTGCCGGGCGGCAAGTATCCGCTGCTGGCGTCGGCGCACATGTCGGTGATCACCGCGCGCGTGGCGGGCGTCAAGCGCATCATCACCTGCGCGCCGCCGTTCAACGGCAAGCCCGCGCCGGCGATCGTGGCGGCCCAGCACATGGCCGGTGCGAGCGAGATCTACTGCCTCGGCGGGATTCAGGCGGTGGGCGCGATGGCGATCGGCACCGAGCGCATCGCGCCGGTCGATATCCTGGTCGGCCCCGGCAACGCGTTCGTGGCGGAAGCCAAGCGCCAGTTGTTCGGCCGCGTCGGCATCGACCTGTTCGCCGGCCCCACCGAAACGCTGGTGATCGCCGACGACAGCGTGGACGGCGAAATTTGCGCGACCGACCTGCTCGGCCAGGCCGAGCACGGCCCCGATTCGCCGGCGATCCTGCTGACCACCTCCGAGGCACTTGCGCGCGACACCATGCGCGAGGTCGAACGCCTGCTCGAAATTCTCCCCACCGCCAACATCGCGCGCCAGTCGTGGCAGAAGTTCGGCGAGGTGATCGTGGCCGAGAGCGACGAGGAAATGGTTCGGATCGCCAACCAGATCGCGTTCGAGCACGTGCAGGTCATGACCAAGGACCCGGATTACTTCCTGGCCAACATGACCAACTACGGCGCGCTGTTCCTCGGCCCGCGCACCAACGTGGCCTATGGCGACAAGGCGATCGGCACCAACCACACGCTGCCGACCAAGAAGGCGGCGCGCTACACGGGCGGCCTGTGGGTCGGCAAGTTCCTCAAGACCTGCACGTACCAGAAGGTGCTGACCGACGAGGCGTCGGCGATGATCGGCGAATACACGTCGCGCCTGTGCGCGCTCGAAGGCTTCGCCGGCCACGGCGAGCAGGCCAACGTGCGCGTGCGCCGCTACGGCCGCAAGGACGTGCCGTACGGCGGCGCGGCCGAGTAAGGCCCCCGCCCGCAGGAGGAGATCGCGCAGCGCGCGCCGCATCGTGCGGCAGTGCGCTGCGCCGCTACATGCCGCCGGTTTCCCCACCCGGCGCACAACGAAAAACAGAAGAGACCTTCATGAGTGTCGTCATCGCTCTCGCCGCGCTGTGCTTCCTGATGCTGGCCGCCTATCGCGGCTACAGCGTGATCCTGTTCGCTCCCATCGCGGCGCTCGGCGCCGTGCTGCTCACCGACCCGTCGATGACGGCGCCGATCTTCACCGGCCTGTTCATGGACAAGATGGTCGGCTTCATCAAGCTGTATTTCCCGGTGTTCCTGCTCGGCGCGCTGTTCGGCAAGCTGGTCGAGCTGTCGGGCGCGTCGCGCTCGATCGTGTCGGCGGTGATCGGCGTGCTCGGCCGCGAGCGCGCGATTCCGGTGATCGTGATCGTGTGCGCGCTGCTGACCTACGGCGGCGTGTCGCTGTTCGTGGTGGTGTTCGCCGTCTATCCGTTCGCGGCCGAGATGTTCCGCCAGAGCAACATCCCGAAGCGGCTGATGCCGGCCACCATCGCGCTCGGCGCGTTCACGTTCACGATGGACGCGATGCCGGGCACGCCGCAGATCCAGAACATCATTCCCACCACGTTCTTCAAGACGACCTCGTGGGCC
>NZ_BAAILN010000084.1:120134-143780 GCF_054589155.1 Burkholderia sp. 3C | reverse complement strand
CCGTCGCGCCGCGCGGCGCGGCGAGGGCTACGGCACGAACCTGCGCAACGAACCGGAAACGCCGGCCGACATGCGCTTGCCGCATCCGCTCGTGGCGCTCGCGCCGCTGGTGGTGGTGGGCGTGGTGAACCTGCTGCTGACGCGCCTGATCCCGCACTGGTACGCGCCCACCTTCAACGTGAGCCTGCCCGGCATGAGCACGCCGATTCAGGTCGAGACGGCCAAGATCGTCGCGATCTGGGCCGTGCTCGGTGCGCTGTGCAGCGGCATCGTGGTGGTGCTGGCGTTCGGCTTCGCGTCGATCCGGGAGAAGTTCGCCGACGGCTCGAAGGCGGCCGTGGCGGGCGCGATGCTGGCGACCATGAACACCGCCTCCGAATACGGCTTCGGCGCGGTGATCGCGGCGTTGCCGGGCTTCCTGACGGTGGCCCACGCGCTGCAATCGATCTCGAACCCGCTGATCAACGAGGCCGTGACGATCAACCTGCTGTCGGGCATCACCGGTTCGTCGTCGGGCGGCATGAGCATCGCGCTGGCGGCGATGTCCGACCGCTTCATCGATGCGGCCAACGCGGCCGGCATTCCGCTGGAGGTGCTGCATCGGGTGGCCTCGATGGCGGCCGGCGGCATGGATACGCTCCCGCACAACGGCGCGGTGATCACGCTGCTGGCCGTCACGGGGCTCACGCATCGCGAGTCGTATCGCGACATCTTCTTCATGACGGGTATCAAGGTGGCGGCGTCGTTCCTGGCGATCGCGGTGTTCTATACCACCGGGCTGGTGTGACGGCAGGGGCGGGGGGCATCGCGCCTCGCCCGAAGCTCGCTCGCGTGGCGTTCAGCCGGCCGGTTCGACGTTGAACTGCCGGCCCACGTAATCGATGTGCACGAACATCGCGTCCTGTGCCGCGTCGGGGTTGCGGTCGCGAATCGCGCGATAGATGGTTTCGTGCTGCAACAGGCGGTCGCGCGCCTGCACGGCCGCGTTCGCGTTGTTGACGGTGGCATCGTAAGTATTGCTTGCGATGTGTTCGCGCAGCATCGTGATGACGCCCGCATAGAACTGGTCGAGCAGCCGGTTGTGCGAGGCGGCTGTCAGCGTGGCGTGGAATTCGCCGTCGGTGCGCGCTTCCTCGTCCACGTCGGCGTGATGCACGGCGCCGTGCATCCGTTCGAGAATCGCCTCGAACTGCTCCATCTGCCGCGCCGATGCGCGCTGCGCCGCGAAGCGCGCGGCCGCGCATTCGAACACCAGCCGGAATTCAAGCGTTTCCGAGCGCAGCGGCGGCGTTTCCGCGATCAGTTGCATCCACGGCGCGGCGATCCCCACCGGCTTGTTGCCGAGCAGATACACGCCGCTGCCGTGCCGTGTTTCCAGCAGCCCCTTGCTGACCAGGCGCGCGATCGCCTCGCGCACCGTCGCGCGCGACACGCCGAACGCCTCGGCCAGCGCGCGCTCGGCCGGCAGGCGTCCGCCCGCCAGCCAGCGTCCTTCCGCAATGCCTGTCTCGATCTGCCGGACGGTCTGATTCAGCGCACCCGTGCTTTTCATGCGATTTCCACCTTGGTTCTGCGTGTGTTTCTGCGTGTGTGCCGGCCTGCCGAAAAAGTGGCCTGACCAATTTGCGCGGGCCGCGCGGGCCGCCGCATGATGCGTGCACCCCGGCCCAGCGCATGCGGCGTTCGACATGACAAGCGCGGCCCGGCAGCCCGACCCCACAATCAGGAGGCATGACATGAGCGCCACGCTCGCCATCAAACTGCACGACAACGACGACGTGCTGATCGCCCGCGGCGCGCTTGCCGCGGGAACGATTCTCGCCGAATTCGACGATCTTGTCGCAAGCGCCGAGATTCCCCCCGCCCACAAGATCGCCTGCCGCGATGTCGAGCAAGGCGCGCCGGTGCGCCGCTACGGGCAGATCATCGGCTTCGCCACGCAGCCGATTCGCGCCGGCGATCACGTGCACGTGCACAACCTGTCGATCGGCGAATTCAACCGCGATTACGCGTTCGGCGAGGACATGCACCCCGTCTCGCCCGCCGCCGCACCCCTGAGCTTTCAAGGCTTTCGGCGCGCCGACGGCCGGGTGGCCACGCGCAACTACATCGGCGTGATCAGCACCGTCAATTGCTCGGCCACCGTCACCAAGCTCGTGACCCAGCACTTCAGCGCGCCGGGCGCGCTCGACGCCTACCCGAACGTGGACGGCATCGTGCCGATCACGCACAGCTTCGGCTGCTGCATCGATCACAACGGCGAAGGCATCCAGCAACTGCGCCGCACGATCGGCGGATACGTCAGGCATCCGAACTTTGCCGGCGTGGTGATCATCGGTCTGGGCTGCGAAGCCAACCAGATGGGCGCGATGTTCGTGGCCGAGGGCGTCGAGCCGGGGCCGCTGCTGGTGCCGCTGGTGATGCAGGAGGAGGGCGGCACGCAGAAGACGGTGAACGCCGCGATCGCCGCCGTCGAGCGCATGCTGCCGGTGGCGAACCAGGCGCAGCGCGAGCCGCTGCCGGTGTCGCACATCAGCGTGGCGCTGCAATGCGGCGGCTCCGACGGTTACTCCGGCATCACCGCGAACCCGGCGCTCGGCGCGGCGGTGGATCTGCTGGTGCGCCACGGCGGCACCGCGATCCTGACCGAAACGCCCGAGATCTACGGCGCCGAGCACTTGCTGACGCGCCGCGCCGTGAGCCGCGAGGTGGGCGAGAAGATCGTCGAGCGCATTCACTGGTGGGAATCGTATGCCGAGCGCGAGAAGGGCAGCATCGACAACAACCCGACGCCCGGCAACAAGGCCGGCGGCCTGACCACCATCCTCGAGAAATCGCTGGGCGCGGTGGCCAAGAGCGGCTCGTCGCCGCTGATGGGCGTGTACCGCTACGCCGAGCCGGTGGACACGCACGGCCTGGTGTTCATGGATGCGCCGGGCTATGACCCGATGGGCGCGACCGGCCAGATCGCCAGCGGCGCGAACCTCGTGGTGTTCACGACGGGGCGCGGCTCGTGCTTCGGCGCGAAGCCCGCGCCGTCGATCAAGGTCGCGACCAACTCCGCGATGTACCGGCGCATGGTGGACGACATGGACATCAACTGCGGCGAGATCATGGACGGCGCGGCGACGGTCGAGCAGAAGGGCGAGGAAATCTTCCGGATGATCGTGGAGGTGGCCTCGGGCGGCAAGAGCAAGAGCGAGGCGCTCGGCGTGGGCAACGAGGAATTCGTGCCCTGGATGATCGGCGCGCAGATGTAAGCGCGGCAGGGCGGCGGCGCGCACGCAAGCATTGTGCGTGACCGCCGCTCACGCCGCCGTCGCCCGGCACGCAGGCTACACACGATAGGCACGACAGCCGTTGTCGTTGCACGGCTGAATCGATCGGCAATACCAATCAGATTCCGGCGAGGCGCCACGCTGCGCGCCCGATCCGGACGGAGACTCCGCATGAAGATCAAACAGGCCCTCGAGCGCTTTCCCGGCGGCATGATGGTGATTCCGCTGCTCTGGGGCAGCGTGCTCAACACGTTCGCCCCGCATGTGCTGTCGATCGGCAGCTTTTCCACCCAGCTTGCGCACGGCGCCTTGCCGATCCTCGCCGTGTTCTTCGTGTGCATGGGCGCGGAGATTCAACTGCGCACCGCGCCGCGCGCCTTGCGCAACGGCGCCATCATCACGCTGGCGAAGCTCGCCAGCGGCGTGTTGATCGGCCTGGCGGTCAGCAAGCTGTGCGGGCCGCAAGGCTTGTTCGGGCTGTCGGGCATGGCCGTGATCGCCGCCGTGACCAACGCCAACATGGGTTTGTATGCGGCGCTGACGCGCCAGTTCGGCGACGACATGGATCGCGGCGCGCTGGCCGTGCTGTCGATCCTCGAAGGGCCGTTCGTGACAATGGTGGCGCTCGGTTTGTCGGGGCTCGCGAAGATCCCCGTGATCGACCTGGTGGCGACCGTGCTGCCGATCGTGATCGGCATGGTGCTCGGCAACCTCGACCCCGACATGCGCCGCTTCCTCAAGTCGGGCGGCGACCTGCTGATTCCGTTCTTCGCGTTCGGCCTCGGCGCGCAGATCAACCTGCATGCGATTCTCGGCGCGGGCCTGTCGGGCATCGTGCTCGGGCTGATCACGCTGGCCGCCGGCGCGGTGTTCAACGTGCTGGCCTCGCGGCTGGCCGGCGGCACCGGGGTGGGCGGCATGGCGGCCGCGACCACCGCCGGCAACGCCGTGGCCACGCCCACCGCCATCGCGGCGGTGGACCCGCGGCTCGGCGCGCTGGTGGCGGTGGCCACGCCGCAGATCGCGGCCTCGACCATCGTCACGTCGCTGCTGGCGCCGCTGGCGACTGCCGCCTATGCGCGCTGGCACATGCGCCGCAGCGCGGCGCGGCGGGAAGTACGGCAGGCCGAAGGGGCGGCGGTGGATGCCTGAAAACAGGGCGCGCCGGATGACGGCGCGCTTTGTCGTGTGACGGCCGCTGCCGTCGCCAATGCGAATGCCCCCGGCCGGCATGCCGTTGCGGGCGCAACCAAAAGCACCCCACAACCTGCGCCGCACCCCTACGCGGCAAGGCTCACCGGCCCTCTCGTTCACTCCCGGTAACGGCCCGTCCCAACGCGAATAGGAAACGCGACGAATCGATCGTATTCTTTATTGCGACGAATTCGTCACATTTTCCAACCTTCACGTTACCGGCTGAACGCATGTCCACCTCGACCCAACCCGATACCTCGCGACGGCGGCTGTACCTGATCGCGGCAGTCCTGTTCGTTTCCTACTTGTGCGTGGCGATGCCGCTGCCGGTGATTCCGGTGTTCGTCACGCATCGCCTCGGCCTCGACAACGTCTGGGCCGGCCTCGGCGTGGGCGTGGCGTTTCTGGCCACCATCCTGACGCGCGGCTACGCGGGCAACCTGACCGACCGGCGCGGCGCGAAAACCGCCGTGGTGCGCGGCCTGCTGTTGTATGCGGCGGGCGCGGCCGTCACGTTGATCGCGGGCCTGATCGACGCGCCGCCGGCCGCGTTCGGCGTGTTGGTCGCGGGCCGGCTGCTGCTCGGCCTTGGCGAGAGCCTGGGCGGCGTGGGCATCATCACGTGGGGCGTCGGCCTGGTCGGCCCGGCGCGCTCGGGCCAGGTGCTGGCGCTGGTCGGCGCGGCCATCTACGGGGCGTTCGCGGTGGGCGGCCCGCTCGGCCTGCTGCTGTTCGGCCGGATCGGCTTTGCCGGCACGATGGCCGTCAGCGCGCTGCTGCCGTGCCTCGGGCTGGCCGTGATCGCCGTGCTGCCGGGCATCGCGCCGCATCCGCACGGCAAGCGCCCCGGCTTCTTCAGCGTGGTCGGCCGGATCTGGCTGCACGGCCTGGTGGTGTGCCTGCAAGGCATCGGCTTCGCGGCGATCGGCGCGTTCTTCGCGCTCGACTTCCTGCACAACGGTTGGCAGTACGCAGGATTGGGCTTGAGCGCGTTCGGCGTCGGCTTCGTGCTGGTGCGCGTGCTGTTCGGGCATCTGCCCGACCGCGTCGGCGGCCTGCCGGTGGCGATCGGCTCGCTGGCGGTCGAGACGCTCGGCCAGTTCCTGATCTGGGGCGCGCACGAACCGGCGCTCGCGCTGGCCGGCGCGTTCCTGACCGGGCTGGGCTGCTCGATGGTGTTTCCGTCGATGGGGCGCGAGGTCGTGCATCTGGTTGCGCCGAACCTGCGCGGCACGGCGATGGGCGCCTACGCGGCGTTCCAGGATCTCGCCTACGGCCTGACCGGGCCGCTGGCCGGCTTGCTGGCGGACCACGGCGGTTACGGCGGGGTGTTCTTCACGGGCGGTGTGGCGGCCTTGATTGGCTTGTTGATCGCGATGTATCTGCGCCGTGTGCGCGTGAGCGTGATGCAGTAAGCGAGCGTGGCGGGGCGTGGGCGGACGATGCTTTGTGCCGCCGCGCCCGGTCATCCGCAGCGGCGTCCCGAATCCGATTCGTTGCGCGTGCATCGATCCGTCATCGTCGGCGCGGAGGTCGACAAGCCCGGCCATTGCGATGCATTGGCGGCGGGTTTCGAATAGGGAAGCGGCTGACAGATGGCGGAAGCCGGAGAAGCGAACGTGCGTGGTTGAGCCGGATGATGTCGTCAAGCCTGACCATCGAGATGCGATGGCCGATGCATTGGCGGCGACGGGCGTCGAGTGGGAGAGCGTATGGCGGAAGCCGGAGAAGCGAACGTGCGTGGCTGAACCGGTTGAAGGATGGCGGAGCATTAGCGACCCCCGGGCGGGGATCGCGCAGCGAGCGAGTGGGCGAGGCTCAACCGAGTCGAATCGACAGTTCGACATCCTCACCGACCGGCGTCGACAAATACCCGCTCGACGGCGCACGCACGCGCGCCAGGTAGTCGGGGCTGAAATCGGCGTTGTCGGCGACGATCAGCGCGCCGGGCCGCAGGCGGCTTTCCACGCGATCGAGCACGTCGTTGTAGAGCGCCTTCGCGCCGTCGAGCAGCAGCAGGTCGATGCGCTCGGGCAGGCCGGTGGCGAGCGTTTCCAGCGCGTCGCCCTCGCGCACTTCCACGAGATCGTCCAGGCCGCCCGCGCGCAGATGCTCGCGCGCCTTCAGCACCTTCGCCGGCTCGAATTCGCTGGTGATCAGGCGGCCGCCGCCGTTGTCGCGCAGCGCAGCGGCCAGGTGCAGCGTCGAAATGCCGAACGAGGTGCCGAATTCGACGATGTCCGTCGCGCGGCAACTGCGCGCCAGCATGTAGAGCAGCGTGCCGGTTTCGCGCGAGACGGGCAGCCACAGGTCCTTCAGCCGCGTGTAGAGATCGCGGTATTCGGTCTTGCTGCGCAACAGGCGATCGCGTTCGGCTTTCGGCGTTTGCGCCAGCGCCGGGCTGGTGGCCGCCGCGGCCTGCTCGAACATGCGGTCGAGCAGCGGGGCGAGCGGGGCTTGGGTCAGGGTCGTCATGAAGGCTCCGGGAACGATTGAGCGCCGGATGGCGCGTCGGTAAAATGCGATGAATTTGTCGCATTCAGAATACGACGGCTTCGTCGCATTTCCTATTCGCATTGTCTCGACGCCCCAGGCACGCCATGACAACCTCCCGTTCCCCCCGTATTTCCGCGCGCAAGGCGCCGCAGCAGGCCCGTTCGACCGAGCTGGTCGCGGCCATCCTGGAGGCGGCTATTCAGGTTTTGGCCAAGGAAGGCGCATCGCGCTTCACCACCGCGCGCGTGGCGGAGAAGGCCGGCGTGAGCGTCGGCTCGGTCTATCAATATTTCCCGAACAAGGCGGCCATCCTGTTTCGTCTGCAGTCCGACGAATGGCGGCGCACGGCCGACATGCTGCGCGCGATCCTGGAGGACGTGCGCGATGCGCCGCTGGTGCGGCTGCGCAAGCTGGTGCATGCGTTCCTCCATTCGGAATGCGAAGAGGCCGACATGCGTATCGCGCTCAACGATGCCGAGCCGCTTTATCGCGATGCGCCGGAAGCGCGCGAAGTGCGGGCTTCCGGCGAGGGCGTGGTCGAGGCGTTCATGCGCGAAACGCTGCCCGACGCGCCGCCCGACCGGCTCGCGCTGGCGGGCGAACTGGTGGTGGCGACGCTGACCACGGTCGGCAAGCAGTTTTCGGAGAAGCCGCGCACGGCGGCCGAGATTCGCACGTACGCCGATGCGATGGCCGACATGTTGAGCGCGTATTTGCGGGAGCTGGGGCACCGCTGACGCCCGCGCCCGGCGCGAGCCGGGCCGCAGCGGGGCTTACAGGTATTCGACGTTGCCGTCGACGCTGATCGCCTGCCCCGAGATGTTGCGGCCCGCGGGCGAGGCGAGGTACAGGGCCATCGCGGCGATATCGTCGACGTTGACCATCCGGCGCAGCGAGATCTTGCGCAGGTACTCGTCCTTCATCGCCTCGACGCCGACGCCGGCCGCCGCCGCGCGCGCGGCGATCACGCGGTCCATGCGCTCGCCCTCCACCACGCCGGGCAGGATCGCGTTCACACGGATATTGCTCGGCCCGAGTTCGATCGCGAGCGATTTCACGAGCCCGACGATGGCCCATTTGGTCGATGCGTACGGCGTGCGATACGCATAGCCGAGCCGCCCGGCGACCGACGACATCGCGATGATGCCCGCCTGCCCGCCGCTGGCCTTGAGCACCGGCACGGCACGGCGCAGGAAGTAGTACTGACTGTTCAGGTTGGTGGCGATGGTGCGGTCCCAGTCGTCGGGCGCCATCGTTTCGATCGTGCCGGTAGGGCCGGCGATGCCCGCGTTGTTGATCAGCAGGTCAAGGCCGCCGAGCCGGTTCGCGGCCTCGTCGATCACGCGGTCCACTTGCGCGCGATCCGACACGTCGGCCACGGCGGCGTGCAGATCGGGGTGGCGCGCCTGCGCGCGCTCGACGGCCGCCGCATCGACATCGCAAATATGCACGCGGGCCTGCACCTGCAGGAAGGCGTCGGCGATCGCCGCGCCGATGCCCGAGGCCGCGCCGGAAATGAAGACGCGCAACCCGGGCACGGGTTTCAGAAGCTCGTAGGTGTTCATGCTGGCCTTGAGGAAAGGGAGTCGCGAAGGTCGGTTCGGAATGCTCACCAATGGATCATCGGCAAACCCGCGACCGGGGCGGTGAAGCAGGGGATGGAGGTGCGCTTGAGGCTGCCCAGATAGACGGTGCGCAGCTCGGGGCCGCCGAACGTGACGCTGGTCAGCCAGGGCGCGAGCGTGCCGCCCGTCTGCTCGATCACCGGCATCGGCACGATCTCGCCGGTGGCGAAGGCTGCCTCGAAGCGCGCCGTGGCGGCCGCGTCGCCGTCGTCGAGCAGCGTGTGCGTCGCACCCGACGGATCGATGGCGACCAGCCGGTCGGAGAAGATCATCGCGCACCAGAGGTTGCCGAACGCGTCGAACGCGAAGCCGTCGATCAGGCCTGCTCCGAGCGAATCGGGGCCGTAGGTTTCGCGCGGCCCGAGCGCGCCGTCGGCATCGACGCGGAAACGGCTGACGCGTTTCGCGGTGGTTTCGGCCACGTACAGGAAGGTTTCGTCGGCATCGAAGCGGATCTCGTTGGCGAACGCGAGGCCGTCCGCCACGATGCGCGCGCCGCGCGCGTCGATCAGCACGATATAGCCGTCGGCGAGCGTCGAGCGCACCGCGTTCGGCCAGGGGGTCACGCGCGTCGAGACCGTCATCCACAGCCGGCCCCGGCTGTCGCGCAGCACGAAGTTGACCTTGCCGAGCGGCTTGCCGTCGAGCCGGTCCAGCAGCACCTGCCGCTCGCCCGCCAGCGTCAGCCGCTCGAGGCGGTCGGTGCCGATGTTGGCGATCAGCAGATGGCCGTCGGCGTCGAGCGCGAGGCCGTTGGGCAGCGAGCCGCTGGTCAAGCCGTCGGATGCGGCCGGGGCGGCGGCATCGTTCGGCAGGATCAGCGCCTGCGCGCCCGATGCATCGATCCGCATGACGCCGCCGCGTGCGTCGGCCACCAGCAGCGTGCCGTCGCGCCGGGCCAGGATGCATTCGGGGCGTTGCAGATCGTGCCCGACGCTGCGCACCGCCGCCGGATCGATGCGAAAGCCGTGGATGGGATTCATGGGTCGCCTCCTGATGGTTGTGACTACAACGTCATGCCGCCCGACACCTCGATCACCGCACCGTTGATATAGGCCGCCTCGTCGCTGGCCAGGAACGCGTAGACGTTGGCCACGTCCTCGGGCTTGCCGAGCCGGCGCAGCGGCACTTGCTCGCGCATCTTGCGCAGCACGTCGTCCGGCACGGTGGACAGGATCGGCGTGTCGATGAAGCCCGGCGCGACGGCGTTCACGCGGATGCCCTTCGGCCCCAGCTCGCGGCTCCAGGTCTTGGTGAAGCCGATCACGCCGAACTTGGCCGCGGCGTAGTTGGTCTGGCCGTAGTTGCCGTAGATGCCCACCACCGAACTCGCGTTGAGGATCACGCCCGCGCCTTGCGCGAGCATCGGTTCGAGCACGGCCTGCGCCAGATGGAACACGCCGCGCAGGTTCACGTCGATGACATCGTCGAACTGTTGCAGGCTCATCTTCTGCAGGCGTGCGTCGCGCGTGATGCCGGCGTTGTTGACGAGCACGTCCACGCGCCCGAATTGCTGCAGCACCTGCTCGACCACCGCGTCAGCCGCGCCGCGATCGGTCACGTTCAGCTCGAACCCGACGGCGCGCGCGCCGGCCTCGCGGCACGCGCCGGCCACGGCCCGCACCGATTCCGCGTTCATGTCGCATACCGCGACGATGGCCCCCTCGCGCGCGAATTTCAGCGCGGTGGCGGCGCCGATGCCCTGGCCCGCGCCCGTGACGATGGCGACCTGCTGGTTCAATCTCATGCTTGCCCTCTTTGGATAACGTCGAAGCTTGGGCTGTCAGCCCGGGTAATCGATGCCGGCCGGCGCGCCGGCGATCGTGCCTGCGCCGGCGGCCGGCCGCGTTTCGGCGCGGATCGCGCGGGCCAGCAGCGGCACCAGGCACAAGCCGATGGCCGACGCGCCCACGATCACGTTGAAGCCCGCGTCGCTGCGGCCGCTGACCGTCTCGGCGAGGCCGAACAGGTAGGGGCCGGCGAAGCCGCCGAGCAGGCCCACGGTATTGATGAACGCGAGGCCGGCCGCCGCCTGGATGCCCTGCAGGCGCTTCATCGCGACCGACCAATACGACGGCAGCACGCCGCCCGCGAAGAAGCCGGTCGCGCCGAGCAGCGCGATCTGCAGGCTGCGGTTGCCCGCCGCGATGAACAGGATGCCGCTGATCACGAGCCCGGCCGTCAGGATGCCCAGGAATGTGCAATCGGCCTCGACGCGGCGATGGAGGCGCGGCAGGATCAGCACGCCGAGCAGGAAGCCGATGCCGACGCTGCTCGACAGCAGGCCCACCACCAGCGGCGAGGTGACATGCATCTGCGCGACGATCGCGGGCGTGAAGAAGTACAGGCCGACGAACGCCACCTGGTTCAGGAAGTAGATCAGCGCGATCAGCAGCGTGGTGGGGCGCTTGATCGCCGCGAACCAGTCCGACGAGAACAGCTCGGCGTGGCCGTGCGTGTCGATCACCGCGTGCGCTTCGAGCGAGCGCGCCTCCTGCGGCGTGAGCCATCGCACGTCGGCGGGCCGGTCCGGCAGCTTGAAATAGAGCACGATGCCCGCGATCACGGTGGGCACGCCTTCGATCAGGAACATCCACTGCCAGCCGCGCAGGCCGCCGATGCCGCCGAGCTGCATCAGCGCCGCGCCGAGCGGGCTGCCGACGATCAGTGCGAGCGACGGCGCGGTGTAGATCCAGCCGACCGCCACTGCGCGATCCTTCGGCGCGAACCACAGCGTGACCATGTACATCAGCGCCGGGAACAGTCCCGCCTCGGCGATGCCGAGCAGCACGCGCAGCGCGTAGAACGACCACTCGCCGCGCACGAACAGCATGGCGGTGGACAGCAGGCCCCAGGTCACGGCGATGCGCGCGATCCAGCGGCGCGGCCCGATCCGGTGCGCGGCCAGGTTGCTCGGCACTTCCAGCAGCGCGTAGCCGATGAAGAAGATGCCGGCGCCGAGCCCGTAGGCCGCCGCGCCGATGCCGAGGTCGGCGGCCAGCGCGGCCTTGGCCAGCGCGACATTGGTGCGGTCGATGAACGACAGGAAATAGATCGCGCACATCAGGGGCAGCAGCCTTGCCATCGCCTTGCGGGTGGCCAGGCGATGCAGGAGGCCGGCTGCGGGTTCGTCAACGGTTGCGGGTTTCATCGTGTCTCCGGGTGTGGGCCTGCCGGTTTTGTTCGGTGTCCTGCATGCGGCGAGGCCGCGTGCAGGTGGCAGGTCATGGGGATGGCGTTGGGGGGCAGGGCTCAGGGCTCAGGGCGTGATGCCGGCCCGGCCCTTCAGGCCGAGCATGGCGCGCGCCTCGTCGGGCGTGGCGATCTCGAACGAGAGTTCCTCGAGAATCCGGCGGATCTTGCGCACCTGCTCGGCGTTGCTCTTCGCCTTGACGCCTTTCGACAGGTAGACGCTGTCTTCGAGCCCCACGCGCACGTTGCCGCCGAGGATCGCGCCGAGCGTGACCAGCGACATCTGGTGCCGGCCCGCGCCGAGCACCGAGAAGTGGTACTGGTCGCGACCGAACAGCCGGTCGGCCGTGGCGCGCATCACCTGGAGGTTTTCCGGGTCGGGCCCGATGCCGCCGAGGATGCCCACCACCGCCTGAATGAAGAACGGCGGCTTGACGAGGCCGAGATCGACGAAATGGGCGAGGCTGTACAGGTGCCCGACGTCGTAGCATTCGAACTCGAAGCGCGTGCCGTAATCGCCGAACTCCGTGAGGATGTTGCGGATGTCGCGGAACGTGTTCCGGAAGATCATGTCTTCCATGCCTTCGAGGTAATCCTTCTCCCAGTCGAAGCGCCAGTCGCTCATGCGGGCCGCGATCGGGTGCAGCGAGAAATTCATCGAACCCATGTTCAGCGAGCACATCTCGGGCTTCGCGAGCCGTGCATAGGCGAGCCGTTCGTCGAGCGTCATGCGCGTGCTGCCGCCCGTCGAGATGTTGATCACCGCGTCGGTGCGCTCGGCGATGGCCGGCACGAACTGCCGGAACACCTCGGGCGACGGCGTCGGGCGGCCGTTCTCCGGGTCGCGCGCGTGCAGGTGCAGGATCGCCGCGCCGGCCTCGGCGGCCTCGATGGCCTGGTCGCGGATCTGTGCCGGCGTGATCGGCAGGTGTTCGGACATCGACGGTACATGCGCGGAGCCGGTCACGGCGCAGGTGATGATGACCTTGGCTTGGGGCTTGCTCATTATTTGGGAATCCTTGCAGATGAAGCGGAGCGGAGCGGGGCAGGGCGGCGACGCGATGGCGCGGCGTGGCGGCCCGGATGATCTCGGTGCGGCCGGCGTGTGTACCGGCGCCGAGCGGGTGCCAAGCGGGCGCTAAACAGGCGCTCGGGCGTCGGCCGGCGCGGCGCCGCGCACGAGGCGGCGGCGGCGCCACGGCGGCGGGGGAGCGGGGCGGGTCATGCGTGTCTCCGATACGTTGGCGAAGCACCGGGCCGGTGGCGGGGGCTTCTGTTGTTCTGTGAATCATAGTGAGCTACGATGCGCCGCGTAAGGTCAATTTCGGACAGAGTGATGTCTTTCGCGGACATCCGAAAGGAGGGGCGATGTCGTCGCGATTGCCGTTGCTGAACGAGCGCATCTACGCGCCTTACAAGATCGCCGCGCTGGTGGAGGTGCTGGCCGAGCAGGGCATTGCGGCCGAGGCCGCCCTGAAGGGCAGCGGCATCGCGCCGGGCCAGATCTACGACGCCGCCGTGCAGACCTCGGTGCGCCAGTACGCGGCCGTGTGCCGGAACGCGGTGGCGCTGTCGGCCGATCCGGCCACGCCGTTTCGCACCGGCTCGCGGCTGCATCTGGCCGCTTACGGCATGTACGGCTATGCGCTGATGTCGTGCCTGTCGCTGCGCGATTATTTCCGGCTCGGCGTCAAATATCACCGGCTCGCCACGCCGACCGTGACGATCGAATGGGCCGAGCATCCGGACCGCGCCGTCTGGACCTTCCCCGACGCGTTTGCCACCGATCTGCCGCACGACGTGCAGCAATTCCTGCTCGAACAGCAGTACACGCAGCACGTCACGCATCTGCAGGATGTGGCCGGGCGAAGCTGCCCGCCCATGCTGGCGCGCTTCGCCTATCCGGCGCCGCCGCACGCCGCGCTCTATCGCGAGTACCTCGGCTGCCCGTGCGAATTCGATGCCACGCAGTGCGAACTGATTTACGACAGCGCCATCCTCGAGTTTCGCCCGCAACTGGCGCACCGGCATTCGGCCGCGCTGCTGCAGGAAACCTGCGACCGCCTGATCGGCCAGACCAAGACCTCGTCGGGCGCGGCCGGCGAGGTCTACCAGTTGCTGATGCGCAAGCCCGGCGAGTTCCCGAGCATGGAGGCGGTGGCGGGCGCGCTGAAGATGACGAGCCGCACGCTGCGGCGGCGGCTCGATGGCGAGGGCACGTCGTATCTGGCGATCGTCGACGATGTGCGCTGTTCGCTCGCCATCGAATATCTGAAGACGACGAAGATGAGCACCGAGGACGTGGCGATGCTGATTGGCTTCAGCGATACGGCGAATTTCCGGCGGGCGCTGAAGCGCTGGACGGGGAAGGGGCCGGGGGAGATCCGGAGCGGGGAGTGAGGCGGCGACGCCTTGGAAGAGCGTGAGGCATCGCGCTCAAAAACGATTGTGCAGTGCTTGTCCGGGCAGAAGCGCACAGCTTCCAAGTGGATGCCAACTTGCCTATCCATTTTCGAGAACGCGATATTTTTCGTGGCGCTCGTCAAAAAAGCGTAATAAAAAATCGCCTTTTATCGTTTTCTTGACACTTTTAAGATTGACGTGGTATTAAATGCACCGCTCAATCCCGATGGCGTTCGAATTTCGGTTCAAATTACTGAAACAATATCGTTCGGCGACTCGAAGTTTCCCGCAGGCAGGGACACGTGGGTAGTAAGCTGGATGTAATAAATAGACCAGGCCAATGTATATCATTGAATTACTCAGGACCGATGTGCCGGGGCGGATCAAGAGCTCGATATACATTACGTTATTGGCGGGCCTGGCCAACATCATTTTGATCGCATTGATCAATGCCGCGGCGAATCAAGCCGCGCGCGCCCAATCGGTTGATACCAAGTTACCTCTGCTTTATCTGATTGCGTTCGCGATTTTCTACATTGCGAATCGTGCCTCGTTGCGCGAAGCCAACCGCTTTTTGCAACAGCGCCTCGATGCGCTTCGCCTGCGCATCGCCAACAAGATCCGCCACGCCGAACTCCGCGCGCTGGAAGGGATCGGGCGCGGCGAGATCTTCGCGACGCTGGCGCAGGAAGCGGGTCAGGTTTCGCAGAATTTCCCGTTGCTGGTGAGCGCCGCGCAAAGCGTCTGCCTGTTTGCGTTCTGCATGCTTTATATCGCATTGTTGTCGCCGATATCGTTTGCGGTGATCGCATCTGCGACGATCTTCGGAATTTCATATTTCTGGCAACGGCGTAAAACGCTCGATGCGGCGATGGCCGCGGTGCACGGCCAGGAAGCGCAAATGCTCGATTCCCTGAGCCATTTCACCGACGGTTTTCAGGAAATTCGCCTGAACGCCGATAAAAACGATTCGCTGTTTCGCCGCTATACGCAAATTGTCGAAAAGCTCGAAACCTTGGTGAGCGGCGTGGGCGGCAAATGGGTGGTGCTGCTGTTGTTCAGCAATGCATTTTTATATGCGTTGCTCGGAGTGGTGATTTTCGTCCTGCCGATATTTTTCTCCGGTTATACCGGCGTCATCTACAAGATCGCGGTTGCCGCGATCTTTTGCGTTGGGCCGGTCACGGCGGTGACGGCGGCGGCACCCATTTTCGCGCGCGCCAATATCGAACTCGAACATGTGTTCCGGCTCGAACAGCGGCTCGACGCGCGCGCCGACCTCAACGTCGACCCGGCGCCCGATGTGCCGTCGCCGTTCGAGGGCTTTCGCGAGATCGCGTTCGAGGGGATCGAGTTCGCCTACCAGGATGCCGGCGGCACCGTGCTGTTCGGCAGCGGCCCGTGGGACCTGTCGTTGCTGCGCGGCGAACTCGTGTTCCTGCGCGGCGGCAACGGCAGCGGCAAATCCACCGCGATGAAGCTGATGTGCGGCCTGTACCAGCCCGACGCGGGCACCATCCGCGTGGATGGCAAGCCGGTCACGGCGCAGACGCTGCAAAGCTATCGCGAGCTGTTCTCGTGCATCTTTCCCGACTTCCATCTGTTCGACCGGCTCTACGGCCTCGATCACATCGAGCCGGAGCGCGTGCGCGCGCAGATCGAGCGCATGGGGCTGGCGAGCAAGGTGGAGTACGTGGCCGGCGGTTTCTCGACCCACAACCTCTCGACCGGGCAGCGCAAGCGGCTGGCGATGATCGTCAGCCAGCTTGAGGACAAGGACATCTACCTGTTCGACGAGTGGGCGGCCGACCAGGACGAACGCTTTCGCGACATCTTCTACACGGAGCTGCTGCCCGAGCTGCAACGCCGCGGCAAGACGGTGATCGCCGTCACGCACGACGACAAGTACTGGCACATGAGCGATCGCCTGATCACGCTCGATCTCGGTCTGATGACCGAGAGCGCCACCGACACGCACGCCTGAGCGGCCCGCGCCCATGAAAATCCTCGATTTCGTCCGACACGCGAACCGTGGCGAGTTGCGCCTGATGGCCGTCCTGACCTCGATCGCCGGCCTCGCCAACGCGCTGCTGGTGGTCGCGGTCAACAGCGTGGCGCGCTACGTGGCGCAGGGCAAGCAGCCCGGCGTGGTGGCCTGCCTGACCTTCGTCGGGATCTTCTGCATCTACTACACGTGTGACCGGATCGCGCTGCTGCGCGCCAACGCCGTCATCGAGCGCCTGCTCAAGCAACTGCGGCTGAGCGTGGTCGACAAGCTGCGGCGCAGCGAACTGCGGGTGGTCGATCAGCTCGGCCGCGGGCAGTTGATCGCCGCGGTGTCGCAGGAAACCAATCACCTGTCGATCACGTTTCCGATTCTCGTCGACAGCGTGCAGCAGGCCGTCCTGCTGCTGGCGTCGCTGGTCTATCTCGCCTATCTCTCGCCCGCCGCGCTGGTCGTGTTCGTCGCCTCGGTGGCGCTCGGCGTGTTCGGCTATATGAGCATCAGCCGGCAGTTTCGCGAATCGCTGGGGCAGGTGGCGGTGACGCACGCCGCGATGCTCGACGTGCTCAACGGGATCATCGACGGCTTCAAGGAAGTGCGCCTGAACGGCCGCAAGAGCGATGCCGTCTACGAAACCTACCGCGACATGTCGGAGCAGACCGAGGCGATGCTGGTGGAGTCGGGCGAGCACCTGGCGTCGATGATCCTGCTCAGCAGCTTCGTCACCTACCTGATGCTCGGGGTGGTGGGCTTTGCCTTCCCGCGTTACCTGGAAGGGCAGCGGATGATCGTGTTCCAACTGGTGCCCACGCTGCTGTTCTGCATGGGCGCGCTCTCGAAGATCGTCGCGCAGTCGCCGATGTTCGTGCGGGCCGAAGTGGGCCTGCAGGGCGTGCTGCGCATCGAGCAGCAGCTCGACGAGGCCGAGCATGTCACGACCGATCAGGCCCGTGCGGCCGCGGCGGCGTTCGCGGGCTTCGAGCGCATCGATTACCAGCGCATCGCCTTCAGCCACCGCGATGCGGAGGGCGGCAAGGTGTTCACCTCGGGGCCGTGGGACCTGCACCTGGCGCGCGGCGAGATCGTGTTCCTGGTGGGCGGCAACGGCAGCGGCAAATCCACCGCGGCGCGCCTGCTCACGGGCCTCTATCGCGCGGATGCGGGCGCGATCCTGGTGGACGGCGTGCCGCTCGACAACGCTTCGCGGGTGGGCCTGTCCGAGCAGTTCTCGGCCATCTGGGGCGATTTCCATCTGTTCGATCGTCTGTACGGCAGCGAGCAGGTGGACGCCGCCGAGGTGAACCGGCTGATCGCGCAGATGGGGCTGGCCGGCAAGGTCGGCTATCGCGACGGCAGCTTCACCAACCTGAATCTGTCGACCGGGCAGCGCAAACGCCTGGCCTTGATCGCGGCGATGCTGGAAGACCGGCCGATCTACGCGTTCGACGAGTGGTCGGCCGAGCAGGACGTGCATTTCCGCGAGCAGTTCTACATGGAAATCCTGCCGGGGCTGCGGGCGCGGGGCAAGACGGTGGTGGCGGTGACGCATGACGAGCGCTACTGGCCGGTGGCCGACCGCGTCGTCAAGTTCGACCTGGGAACGGTGCAATGGGAGCGCACGCGCGCGCAGCTAGAGGGCGGATTGCAATGAAGGCATTCATGTTTGCCGGACAGGGCGCACAGCGCGTCGGCATGGGGCGTGAGCTGTTCCGGGCGTTTCCGCGCGAAGTCGCGCTGGCCGACGCCGTGCTCGGTTACTCGATCGAGGCATTGTGCGGCGACGGGCCGGCCGAGCGGCTCGCGCAAACGCAATTCACCCAGCCCGCGTTGTATGTGGTGAGCGCGCTGGCCTACTTGCAGCGCAGCGCCGCCGAGGGCCGCCCCGATTATTTGCTGGGCCATAGCGTGGCCGAATATGTCGCGTTGTTCGCGGCCGGCGTGCTCGATTTCGAAACCGGCCTGCGGCTCGTCAAGCGGCGCGGCGAACTGATGGCGCAAGCGTCGGGCGGCGGCATGGCCGCCGTGCTGGGGCTGGACGCGGAGCAGGTCGATGCGCTGCTGGCGCAGCACGGCCTGCGAACCGTGCATGCGGCCAATTTCAATACGCCGCGCCAGATCGTCATCTCGGGCGAGCGCGACGCGATCGAACGTGCCGAACCGCTGTTCATGGCCGGCGGCGCGAGCTATTACAAGGTGCTGCAGGTGAGCGGCGCGTTCCATACGCCGTTCATGGCCGAGGCGCAGCGGGCCTTTGGCGAATTCGCCGCGGGCGTGGTGTTCGGCGCGCCGGCCGTGCCGGTCATCTCGAACGTCAGTGCGCGCCCGCACGCGAACGATCCGCAGCGGATTCGCGAGGCCATGGTGCGGCAGATCACGGCGCCCGTGCGCTGGTCGGACAGCGTGCGTTACCTGCTGGCCAAGGGCCTCGAAGTCGGCGATTTCGAGGAGGTCGGCTCGCACGAGGTGGCGGTGGTCAAGCCGATGGTGATGCGGATCCGGAACGAAGCCGGGCCGCTCGATGCGGCGAGTTTGGCGCGCGAGGAGGAAGCGGCGGCGCAGGCCGCGCGGCAGGCCGAGGCAGCGCAGGAGGCGGCGCGGGCCGTCGAGATGCCGGTCGGCGTTGCCGCGTCGGCGTCCGAGCCCGCGTTTGCACCCGCACCCGCCCCGGTTTCCAACGTTGCCGGTTTCACCGCCGCCTCGCTCGGTTCGCGCGATTTCTGCGCGGATTTCGGTGTGCGTCATGCCTACCTGAGCGGCGGCATGTATCAGGGCATTGCCTCCGTCGACATGGTGGTGGCGATGGGCCAGGCCGGGCTGCTCGGCTTCTTCGGCGTGGGCGGCATGCCGATGCCGAAGGTGGAGGCGGCGATCGTCGAGATCCAGTCGCGGCTCGGGGCCGGCGCGCCCTACGGCATCAACTTCATCGCCCACAGCAATTTCCCGCACCTCGAGGAACAGCTCACCGATCTGCTGCTGCGTCACGGCGTGCGTGTCATCGAGGCCTCGGCGTTCATGGAGGTCACCCCGGCGCTGGTGCGCTATCGCGCCAAGGGGCTGCGCGCCGATGGCGGGCGCATCCACGCGGCGAACCGGATCATCGCCAAGGTGTCGCGGCCCGACGTCGCGGAGCAGTTCGCGTCGCCCGCGCCCGAGCGCATGCTCGCCAAGCTGCTCGACAGCGGCGCGATTACCGCCGAGGAAGCGCAGTGGCTGCGGCAGGTGCCGATGGTCGATGCCCTGTGCGTCGAATCCGATTCGGGCGGCCACACCGATCAGGGCATGCCGTTCACGCTGCTGCCGGCCGTGCTCGGCGTGCGCGACGCCTGCCAGGCAAGGCTGCCGCGCTTCGGTCCGATCTACGTCGGCGCGGCGGGCGGCATCGGCACGCCCGCGGCGGCGGCGGCGGTGTTCGTGATGGGCGCCGATTTCATCCTGACCGGCTCGATCAATCAGTGCACGGTGGAAGCGGGCACCAGCGAACTGGTCAAGGACATGTTGCAGGAGATGCGCACCTACGACACCGAATATGCCCCCTCCGGCGAGATGTTCGAGCTCGGGTCGAAGGTGCAGGTGCTCAAGAAGGGCATCTTCTTCCCGGCGCGCGCCAGCAAGCTGGTGGCGCTGCACCGGCAGTACGGCGCGCTCGACGAGATCGACGACAAGACCCGCCAGCAGATCCAGGAGCGCTATTTCAAGCGCAGCTTCGAGACCGTGTTTGACGAGGTGCGCGCGGCCTATCCGCCCGCCGAGATCGAGCGCGCCGAACGCAATCCGAAGTACCGCATGGCGCTGATCTTCAAGCGCTATTTCAAGGATGCGACGCGCTGGGCGCTGGCCGGCGACGCGGCGCACAAGGTCGATTTCCAGATTCACTGCGGCCCGGCGCTCGGCGCCTTCAATCAATGGGTGGGCGGCACCGCGCTCGACGCCTGGCGCGAGCGCCGCGTGGACGTGCTGGCGGAGCGGCTGATGGACGAGACGGCGACGTTGTTGAACCGGCGCTTTGCCGCCATGCGCAGTTCGGGAGCATGAAGATGACGACACCGGGATCCGCCGCGACGCCGATCGCGATCATCGGCGTGGGCGTGCGCCTGCCGCAAGCCGATTCGCTCGATGCTTTCTGGGGCCACCTGGCCGCCCGGCGTTCGCTGATCGGCGAAGTGCCGCCGCAGCGCTGGGACGCCGAGGCCTGGCGCGGCAATCCCGCCAAGGGCAACAAGACGGCGAGCATCTGGGGCGGTTTCGTCGACCACGCCGATTGCTTCGACGCGCCGTTCTTCAGCATCTCGGCACGCGAGGCGGCCTGGATGGACCCGCAGCAGCGCTTCGCGCTCGAACTGGCCTGGCACGCGATCGAGGACGCCGGCTACCGGGCGGGCCATCTCGCCGGTTCGCGCACCGGCGTCTACATGGGCGTGTGCCACTGGGATTACGCCGAACTGATCGAGAAGAACCTCAACCATGTGGATGCCTATACGCCCACCGGCATCGCGTTCTCGATCATCGCGAACCGGATCTCGCACTACTTCGACCTGCGCGGCCCGAGCATCGTCAACGACACGGCGTGCGCCGCCTCGCTCACGTCCGTGTACGAGGCCGTGCGTGCGCTGCAGGCCGGCGAATGCGAGCAGGCGCTGGCCGGCGGCGTCAATCTGATCTGGTCTCCGAATCATTTCGTGGCGTTCTCGAAGAACGGCATGCTGTCGCGCGACGGCAGCAGCAAGGCCTTCGACCAGCGCGCCGACGGCTATGTGCGCGGCGAGGGCGGGGCGATGCTGCTGCTCAAGCCGCTCGATCGCGCGCTCGCCGATGGCGATCCGATTCATGCCGTGATCCGCGGCATCGGCGTGAATCACGGCGGGCGCACCAATGCGCTGACCGTGACCAATCCGCAGGCGCAGGCGGAGCTGATCGCGCAGGTGTGTCGCGACGCAGGCGTGGGGCCGGACGAGATCGACTATATCGAGGCGCATGGCCCGGGCACGCCGCTGGGCGATCCGATCGAGATCGCCGGGCTCAAGCAGGCGTTCGGCGCGCTGCACGCCGAGCGCGGCACGGCGCCGACGCCGGACAGTTGCGGCATCGGCTCGGTGAAGACCAACATCGGCCATCTGGAGGGCGCGGCCGGCGTGGCCGGGATCGTCAAGGTGCTGGCCGCGTTGCGGCACGACGCGTTGCCCGGCAACGTCGGTTTCGAATCGCTGAACGACCTGATCGATTTCACCGGCAGCCCGTTCCGGATTCAGCAGGACACCGCGCCGTGGCCGCGCCAGGCGAGCCGGGCGCGACGCGCGGGCGTCAGTTCGTTCGGCTTCGGCGGCAGCAATGCGCACGTCCTGATCGAGGACGCGAGCGACGGGTCGCCTGCCTCGCCCGGGTCGGCTGACGATGCATGGCTGGTCGTGCCGTTATCGGCGAAGGACGCGGCGCGGCTGGCCGCCAGCGCCGCGAACCTGCTGGATTTCATCGAGACGCAGGGGGCGCACGTGCCGTTGCGCGATCTCGCGCATACCTTGCAGATCGGCCGCGAGCCGATGGCGGTGCGCGCCGCCTGGGCGGTGCGTGACTATCCCGCGCTGTGCGAGGCCCTGCGAGCGCTCAAGGACGGTGCATCGGAGCCGGCGGGCGAGGTCGCCACGGACGATCCGGCCGCGCGCGCCGCGCACGAACTGGCGCAGGCCTGGGCGAGCGGCGAGGACGTCGATTGGGCCGCGTGGCAGGCGACCTCGCAGGCCTCGGGCCAAGCCGTTGCACGCCGGATTCACGCGCCGCTTTATCCGTTCGCACGCGAACGCTACTGGATGGACGAATCGCTCGGCGTGAAAGACCCCGACGCCATGCTGCACCCGCTGTTGCACCGCAATCTGTCGAGCTTCGATCTGCAACGCCATGCATCGCGCTTCAAGGGCGGCGAATTCTTCTGGCACGAGCATCGCGTGGGCGACGTGCAGATTCTGCCGGGCATGGTCGGCCTGGAAATGGCGCGCGCGGCGAGCGAACAGGCGCACCAGGCGGAAGGCGGCGGCGAGCGCGCGTTTCACTGGCGCTTCGAGAATCTGCTCTGGGCGCGGCCGATCCGTGCCGGCGTCGGGCCGACGAGCGTGGAAATCCGCTTGCGTCGCGCGAGCGCCGAGGCGGTGCAGCGGCGCGCGGCGAGCTTCGAGATCGATACCGACGACGGCGGCCCGCAAGCGGTGCCGCATGTTCAGGGCCGCATCGAACGCATGCCGGCGCAATGGCCGGATGCCGTGCCCGACGCGCTCGACCTGGCGGGCTTGCGCGCGCAGGCGCCCGATCTGCTGGACGGCGCCGACATCTACCGCGTGCTGACCGCGCGCGGCATGCATCACGGCGCGAATTTCCAGGCGCTGGGCAAGCTGCATCGCGGGCCGGGCTACGTGCTGGCCAGCCTGAAGCTGCCGCGCTTGCTGCATCACACGCTGGAGGCCTTGCCGCTGCATCCGATCATGCTCGACGCGGCGATCCAGGCCTGGGCCGGGCTTGCCGAGGTGGATCTCGCGGCCGGCGGCGCGGCCGTGCCGTTCGCGTGCCGCGCGATCGAGGTGTTCGCACCGTGCACGAGCGCGATGTGGGCGCACGTGCGCCGCACCGGCGCGGCGCGCGCGGCAGCCAATCCCGCGCTGCTGCGGCTCGATATCGAGCTGGCGGACAAGGATGGGCGGATCTGCGTGCGTTTCGTGGATCTGGCCTTGCGCGTGGCCGCATCCGGCCACGACGCGGCCGGGGCCGATATCGTTGATACGACCGATACGACCGATACGACCGATACGACCGATACGACCGATACGACCGACGCGCCGGCCGCGCCGGCCGCCGACGATGGTCACGCGTTGATCTATTCGGGCGGCGACTGGACCCCGCACGCGTTGCCCGTCGACTTCGCGCCGCCCGGTTCCGCAAGCGATTCGATGCTGGTGCTGGCAGGCGCAAGCGCCGCCTGGCTCGACGCCACGCGCACCGTGCTGGCCGCTGCCGGAAATGACGTGCAGGCGTTACCGGTGCCTTCGCAGGCCGACCCGGCGGCATGGCTCGAAGCCTGGTTCGGCCATCTGCACCAGACCATCGCCGACTGGATCGGCGGCAAGCCGCGACGTGCGTTGCGCATGCTGGTGATCTGCGACCCGAGCGTGCCGGCGTATCTGACGGAACCGCTGGCCGCGTTGCTCAAGACCGCCGCGATCGAACAGCCGAAATTCGGCGGTGCGCTGCTCATGCCGGCGCGCGATCTGACGGGCGACCGGCTCGCCGCGATCGTGCGGGCCGAGCAGGCCGCCGCCGAACCGTTCGGCATGGTGCGTTACCGCGCCGCGCCGGCCGGCGAGGCCGTGCAGGCTCCGTTGCGTGAAGTCTGGCGCCCGGCCGTGACGGGGTTGCCCGCGCCGGCCACCGCCGACGCGCCGGCCTTGTCTCGTAACGCCGCTTATTGGATCAC
>NZ_BAAILN010000084.1:108318-119982 GCF_054589155.1 Burkholderia sp. 3C | reverse complement strand
CCGCCGGCCGGCCGGCGACGCCGAGGTGGTGACGCGCCTGCGTGATTTCGACGGCCTGCGCGGCCAGGGCGTGACGATTCATTACCTGCCGTGCGACCTCGGCCGTCGCGACGAGGTCGCGGCGGCGGTGCGCCGCATCGAAGCCGAGATCGGGCCGCTGAAGGGCGTGGTGCATGCGGCCGGCGCGCTGCGCGACAGCTATATCCTGACGCGCAAGCTGGCCGACAGCGCCGCCGTGTTCGGACCGAAGGTGGCCGGCATGTGGCACCTCGACGCCGAAACGGCCGCGTTGCCGCTCGATTTCATTGTGCTGTGCTCGTCGATCGCGGCCGGCTTCGGCAATGCCGGACAGGCCGATTACGCGGTCGCCAACGCCGCCCTCGATGCGTTTGCCGAATGGCGGCGCGCGCGCGTGGCGAGCGGCGAGCGGCGCGGTCGCACGGTGTCGATTGCGTGGCCGCTGTGGGCAGAAGGCGGCATGACGGTGGATGCGGCCACGCTGGCCGCATTGCGTCGTCGTTTCGGCAGCGTGCCGCTGCCGTCCGGGCAGGGCCGGCAGGCGTTCTCGCGCATCCTCGGTGCGTCGTCGCCTGCTTGCGTCGGCGTGCATTACGGCGTGGCGGGCGAGATCGCCGCCGTGATCGACGCGCTCGGCCGGGCGGCGGAGCCGGTTCCGGCGTCGGGTGCGGCGCGCGAGCACGACGTCGCGCTCGCGGCCGCGTCGGCTTCCGCGGCTTCCGTTGCGTCGGTTGCCGTTCCCCACGGGCCGGCCGTCGGCGAGCTGCGCCGCGTCGCGGTCGAACTGCTGAAGGATGCGCTGGCCGAGTCGATCCAGATGGACCCGGCGAAGATCCGCTCGAATCGCGAGCTGTCGGAATACGGCATCGATTCGATCATGATCGTCGAGCTGACCAACCGGCTCGAAGCCGTGCTGGGGCCGTTGCCGAAAACGCTGTTCTTCGAATATCTCGATCTCGACGGCGTGGCGGCCTACCTGGCCGACGAACATGCCGGGCCGTTGTCCGCGCTGCTCGCCGAGCAAGAGGGCGAGCTTGGCGCGGTGGCGGCCGACGCCCCCGTGCCCCCGGCGCCGACTCCCGAGCCGGATACCGCTTCGCGGGCCGGCTCCGCGGCGGCCGGGCAGCACGACATCGCGATCGTCGGGATGTCGCTGCGGGTGGCGAAGGCACGCGACCAGGCGCAGTTCTGGGACATGCTGTCGCGCGGCCTGCACGGCTTCGAGGCCTATCCGGCCGCGCGCTGGAACCACGACGCGCTGCTGCACCCGTCGCGCGACGTGCTCGGCAAGACGGTGGTTCGCACCGGCGCGTTTGTCGACGGCATCGACGAATTCGATCCGCGCTATTTCCGTATCTCGCAGTACGAGGCGGAACTGATGTCGCCGGAGGTGCGGCTGTTCCTGCAATCGTGCGTCGAGGCCTGCGAGGACGCCGGCTATTCGCGCGAAACCCTGCAGCGCCGCTATGGCGGCGACGTCGCGGTGATCGTCGGGTCGATGACCAACGAATACGATCTGTACGGCTTCCAGAACATGCTGGTGCGCGGCGCGCTGGCGAGCGGCAGCTATACGGGCACCGTGCCGAACATGGTGTCGTATTTCTACGGCTTCACCGGGCCGTCGTACTTTCTCGACACCATGTGTTCGGCCTCGTCCACCTGCGTGCACGAGGCGGTGCACATGCTGCGCGCCGGGCGCTGCAAGATGGCGCTGGCCGGCGGTGTGAGCCTGCTGCTGCATCCGCAGAAGCTGATCGCCACCTCGCAGGAGCACTTCACGACCAAGACGGCCGAGGTGATCCGCGGCTACGGTCTGGGCGCCGACGGCACGATCCTCGGCGAAGGGGTGGGCGCGCTGCTGCTCAAGACGCTGGCCGATGCGGAACGCGACGGCGACCATATCTATGCCGTGATCAAGGGCACCGGCATCAGCAATGCCGGCGTGCGCAACGGCTTCACGGTGCCGAATCCGAACCAGCAGGCCGCCGCGATCGAGGCGGCGCTCGACGACGCCGGCATCGAGCCTGCCACGCTCGGCTATATCGAGGGGCATGGTTCGGGCACCGCGCTGGGCGATCCGATCGAGATCCGCGCGTTGACCCAGGTGTTCCGCAAGACCACCCAGGCACGGCAGTTCTGCCCGATCGGCACGGTCAAATCGAATATCGCGCACTTGCTGGCGGCGGCCGGGGTGGCCGGCATCGCCAAGGTGCTGATGCAGTTCAAGCACGGCCAGCTTGCGCCGTCGCTGCATGCGCAGACCTTGAATCCGAACATCCCGTTCGAGGACACGCCGTTTTACGTACAGCGCGAACTGGCGCCCTGGCCGCGCCTGCGCGATGCGCAGCAGCGCGAATTGCCGCGCCGCGCCGGCGTGACCTCGATCGGCGCGGGCGGCATGAATTCGCACATGATTCTCGAGGAATACCTCGCCGCGCCGCGTGAAAGCGAGCCGGAGGTGGCGGAGCTGTTCGTGTTCTCGGCGATGAACGAGGCGACGCTGCGCGCCAGCCTGGCGCGCTTCGACGCCGCGCTCGACACGCTCGACGGCGTGCCGCTGCGCGATCTCGCCTATACGTTGCAGGTCGGCAAGAACGAACTGCCGTGCCGCCTGGCCCTGGTGGCGGACTCCCGCGCCGGGCTGCGTGCCGCGCTGCGGGCCGGCCTCGCCGCGCCCGTCGCGCGCGCGGGCTGGCATTACACCGCGAACATCCTGGAGCAGGACCCGCAGGTCGAGGCCGAAGCGCTGGCGCTTGCGACGCGCGAGCGCCGTCTCGATCGGCTCGCGCCGCTGTGGTGCGACGGCGTGGCCGTCGATTGGGATGCGCTGCGCGGCGCACGCCAACCGCGCCGCGTGTCGCTGCCCGCCTATCCGTTCGAACGGGTGCGCTGCTGGTATCCGGAATTCGCGGATGCGCCCTCCGTGGTGCAGCCGCTCGGCGCCAAACTCAAATTGCATCCCTTCATCGGCGCCAACATGTCGAACCTCGCCGGCCTGCGTTACGCCACCGATCTCCATCTGGGCGAGCTGCTCGACTTTGTCCACGCGCGCCAGGGCGCGCAGCAGATCGTGCCGACCGTGGCCGCTGAACTGGCTGCCGCCGCCGCCCGGCAGGCGGGCCTGTCCGGCGCGCTGCGGGTGAGCGGGCTGCGGCTCGCGCCGTCGCCGGCGTGGCCCGGCGTGGCGCGGCTCGACTATGCGCTGGCGCCCGTCGGCGACGGGGCGCTGGCGGTGGCGCTCGATACGCTCGATGCGAATGGCGAACGGCGCGCCTTCCTGCGCGCCCGGGTCGAGGCGGTCGCGGCGCTGCCGGCGCAGGCCGCCACGCCGGTCGCCGCGCTGATCGACGCTGCCGTGCAGACGCAGGCGCGCGACGCGCTGTATGCGCAACTCGCGGCGCGAGGCGTTGGTTTCGGTCCTTTCCTTGAGGTGCTGGAGCGCGCGCATTGGCTGCGCGACGGTTCGCTGCTGTGCGTGCTGCGCGAAGCGCCGCCGCAACAGGACAGCTTCAAGCGCAACCAGACCTTGCCCGCTTCGCTGCTCGGCGCGGCGTTTCAGGCGCTGCTGCTGGCGGTGCCGGAGGCCGCGCAGTGGGCGATCGCGACGATCGCGACGCTCGACGTGCCCGCCACGTGCCCCGATGCGGACGTTGCCTACCTGCTGCTTCGCTCGCGTTTGCCGGCCGGTGCTGCCGAGCAGGTCTGCGACCTGTCGTTCCTCGATGCGCGTGGCGAGAGCGTGGCCGCATGGTCCGAGCTGCGGCTGTGCGCGCCCGAGCGGCTGACGCCGCTCGAGCCGATCGACCGGTTCACGGCGGCTCGGGCCGTTGTGCCGGGGGCGCTCGTGCAATCGTTCATGCAACCGGCCGCGGAACCGCTCACGCAATCGGCCGCGGAACCCGCCGCGCTGCCGCTGGCGGATGCCGCGCCTGCCGCCGCACCGGCCTGGCCGGCGCGCATGTCCGGTCTCGCTTCGACGGCCACGGTGGCCGCGCCTGCCGCGCCTGCCGCGCCGGCTGTCGACGCACCCACGGAGCGCGACCGCCTGCTCGCGGAACTGCGCGATATCGCGGCAGGCATTCTCAAGTTCCCGCTGGCGGAGATCAACGCCAAGGCCGCCTTCTACGATCTCGGCTTCGATTCGATCTCGCTGACGCGCTTCGCCAACGAGATCAATGCGCGCTATGGCAGCACGCTGACGCCGGCGATCTTCTTCGAATGCGAGCACGCCGACGCGTTGGCGGCGCATCTGATCGCGCGCCACGGCGCGCGACCGACGGCGCTTGCCGCGCCCGCGTTTTCGATCGATATCGATCGAGCTGCTCGGGCCGCGAATCCCGATGCATCGACGGCCGCCGCTTCGACCTTGTCGCAGGGCGCACCGACCGCCGCTTCGGGCGTGTTGCAGGGCGCACCGGCCGTCGCTTCGGGCGTGTTGCAGGGCGCACCGGCCGTCGCTTCGGGCGTGTCGCAGAGCGTACCGGCCGCTGCTCCGGGCGTGTCGCAGGGAGCACCGGCCGCCGCACAGGGCGTGTCGCACAGCGAACCCGCCGCCACCGACGGGCGCATCGCCATCATCGGCATGGCGGCGCGGCTGCCGGGCGCGCAGGACGCCGAAGCCTTCTTCGCACACCTGAGCGCCGGCCGCGATCTGGTCGGCCCGCTGCCGCTCGAACGCTACAGCGAGGCCTATCAGGCCCGCATGCGGGCGGCCGGCTTCGTGATGCAGGGCGGCTTCATCGACGACATCGATCGATTCGACGCCGCTCATTTCCGTATTTCCCCGAAAGAGGCCGAGCGGCTCGATCCGCAGCAGCGGCTGATGCTGGAAACGGCCTGGCGTGCGCTTGAAGATGCCGGCTATCGGGCCGCCGAGCTGCCGCGCGATACCGGCGTGTTCGTCGGCGTCACCGGGCACGATTACGCGAGCCTGCTGCAGCAGCACGGCGTGGAGTTCGACGGCTTCGCGGCTACCGGCAATTCGCTGGCGATGGTCGCGAATCGCGTGTCGCACTGTTTCGACTGGCATGGCCCGAGCCAGTCGGTCGACACCGCCTGCTCCAGTTCGCTGGTCGCGCTGTTGCGCGCGGCCGATGCGTTGCGCGCCGGCCGCTGCGGCGCGGCGCTGGTGGGCGGGGTGAACCTGGCGCTGAGTCTCGAAGGCTTCACCGGCCCCGATCAGGCGGGCATGTTGAGCCCCGCCGGCCGCTGCAAGACGTTCGGCAAGGACGCCGACGGCTACGTGCGCGGCGAAGGTGTGGTGGTGCTGCTGCTCAAGCCGCTGGACGCCGCGCGCCGCGATGGCGACCGCATCGTCGGCGTGCTGGCCGGCGGCGCGGAGAATCACGGCGGCCACGCCGGTTCGCTGACCGCGCCGAACGCCAATGCCCAGGCCGAACTGGTGCAGCGCGCGATGGCCGGCCTCGCGGCCGACGAGATCGACTACATCGAAACCCACGGCACCGGCACCAGCCTCGGCGACCCGGTGGAGATCAACGGCCTGCGCATCGCCTACCGCGCGCTGCTCGGCGAGCGGGCGGGCACGTCGCCGTTCATCGGGCTCGGCTCGGTCAAGTCGAACATCGGGCATCTCGAAGCGGCGGCCGGCCTGGCCGGCGTGCTCAAGGTGCTGATGGCGATGCGTCACGGCGAATTGCCGGCGACGCTGCACTGCGACGAGGTCAATCCGTATATCGAATTGCAGGACAGCCCGTTCTATCTCGTGCGCAGCCGCCAGCCCTGGCCGCGCCGGGTCGACGCGGCCGGCCGCCAGCGGCCGCGCCGGGCGGGGGTGAGCAGCTTCGGCTTCGGCGGCACGAACGCGCATGTCGTGATCGAGGAAGCGTTGTCGCCGGACACACCGCGCCGCGCGCCGCTGCCGCCGCATCCGTTCGCGGCCACGCGCTTCTGGCTGCCGGGCGTGGCGCGACAGGCGCAAGGCGAGACGCCGCGGCAGACGGTCGTGATGACGCCGCGCTGGACCGAGGCGCCGCGCGTTGCGGGCGGGCTCGACACCGTGCGTTACGCGCACTGGGTGCTGCCTTGCGACATCGCGGTGGCGGGTGATGCGTCGTTGCGGATATTGACGCCGCCGAAGCTCGACGGCGATCTCGCGACGCGCTACCGGGCCCTCGCCGCCAGCCTGCTCGACACGCTCAAGACCTTCGCGCAGGCGTCTCTTACGGAGGCGCCTGCGCTGCTGCAAGTGCTGGTGCCGCTCGACGGCGACCGGCGCATCTACGAAGGCCTCGGCGCGATGCTGGACACCGCGTGCGATGAAATGCCGGGCCTCGTTTGCCAATTGATCGGCGTCTCGCGCGACTTGACGGCGGACGCCGTCACGCGCGCGTTGCTCGACGAAGCGCGCCACCCGGTCGAGCGCCGCGTGCGCTTCGAGGGCGGCCGTCGATTCGTGCAGGATTGGGCGGCGCTGCCTGCGGCGTCCGGCGATGCGCCGCGCTGGCGCGCCGGTGGCGTTTATCTGATTACCGGCGGCCTGGGTGCGCTCGGGCGGCTGACCGCCGAACATATCGCGCGGCACGCGCCGGGCGCGACCGTGGTGCTGGCCGGGTCGTCGGAACTCGATGCGCCGCGCCGCGAATGGCTCGGCAAGCTCGATCGCAGCGGGATTCACGCGCGCTACCTGCGCGCCGATCTCGGCGACGAGGCAGCGACCGTCGCGCTGGTCCGCACCACGATCGCGCTGCATGGCGCGCTTCACGGCGTGATTCATTGCGCGGGCATTCATCGCGACGGTGCGATCGTCCGCAAGCGCGCCGACGATCTGCAAGCCGTGCTGGCGCCCAAGGTGACCGGTGCGGCGGCGCTGGCGCGCGCGTGCCGAGGCATGGCGCTCGATTGCTTCGTGCTGTTTTCGTCGCTCGGCGGGGCGTTCGGCAACCCGGGGCAGGCCGACTATGCGGCCGCCAACGGCTTCCTCGACGCGCTGGCCGAGCATGGCGAAATGCCGATGGTGTCGATCAACTGGCCGTTGTGGCGCGACGGCGGCATGCGGGTGCCCGCCTCGGTCGAACAGGCGTTCTTCGACCGCATGGGACAGCGTCCGCTCGATACCGAGGCGGCCATGGCGGCGCTGGATGCCGTGCTGGCCAGCGGCGTGCGGCGCGCGGCGGTGATCGCCGGCGACCGGCAGCGGATTCAACGCTTCTTCGAGACCGCGCCCCGGCATCGCCTCGTGGCAGTGGAGCGGGTTGACGCCGTGCCGAATGTGCCGCATGCGCCCGTCGCAACGTATGCACTGCATGCAACGAGCGCAACGAGCGCAACGGTCGCAACGGCGCTCCAGCCCGACACGCTGCTCATGCAGCGCGTTTCGCAGCGCCTGCGTGCGCTGTTCGCGGACCTGACCGGAATGCAGGCCAAGGATATCGACGCGCATGTCGAACTCGAGCGATACGGCATCGATTCGTTGCTGATCACGCGGCTCAATCGCGAACTGGGCCAGGTGATCGGCGCGGTGTCGAAGACGGTGTTCTTCGAATACCGCAGCCTCGATGCACTGGCGGGCCATCTTGCCGCGACGCACGAGCCGGCATGCCGGCGCTGGACCGGCCTGGCCGAAGCGCCTGCCGCAGCCACGCCGGACACGGTTGCGGCTGCGACCACGGCAGCGGTCATCGCACCATCGCCCGCGCCGGGCGTCCGCGAGCCGATCGCGATCATCGGCCTCAGCGGCCAGTATCCCGACGCCCCGGACCTCGACCGGTTCTGGCGCAATCTGTGCGCCGGTCACGACGCGATCGACGAGGTGCCGGCCGAGCGCTGGCCGCTCGACGGCTTCTTCGAAGCGGACCCGGACGCAGCCGTCGCGCAAGGCATGAGCTATGCGAAGTGGGGCGGCTTCCTGTCGGGTTTCGCCGATTTCGATCCGCTGTTGTTCCGCATCGCCCCGCGCGATGCGGCGTCCATGGACCCGCATGAGCGCCTGTTCCTGATGGCCGCCTGGCAGTGCTGCGAGGATGCCGGTTATTCGCGCGCGCGGTTGGCCGCGCGCCACGGCTCGCGCGTCGGCGTGTTCGCCGGCGTGACCAAGAACGATTTCGGGCGGCACGCCGCGTATCGCGGCGAGGGCGGTGGCTGGGTCCGGCCGTCGGCGTCGTTCGCCAGCGTCGCGAACCGCGTGTCGCATGCGCTCGACCTGAACGGCCCGAGCATGCCGATCGACACCATGTGCTCGTCGTCGTTGACCGCGCTGCACGAGGCCTGCGAGCACCTGTATCGCGGGGATTGCGAGCTGGCCCTGGCCGGCGGCGTCAATCTCTACCTGCACCCGGCGAGTTACGTGAACCTCTCGGCGTCGCGCATGTTGAGCACCGATGGCCGCTGCAAGAGCTTCGGCCTCGACGGCAACGGCTTCGTGCCCGGCGAGGGCGTGGGCTGCGTGCTGTTGAAGCCGCTGTCGCGGGCGCTGGCCGACGGCGACCGGATTCATGCGGTGGTGCGCGCCACCGGCGTCAATCACGGCGGCAAGGCCAACGGCTATACGGTTCCCAATCCGGCCGCGCAACGCGAGGTGGTGCGGATGGCGCTGCACCGCGCCGGCGTGGCCGCGCACGAGATCAGCTATATCGAGGCGCATGGCACCGGCACCGAACTCGGCGATCCGATCGAGATCGAGGCGCTGACACAGGCGTTCCGCGAGGACACGCCCGACACCGGTTTCTGCGCGCTCGGTTCAGTGAAGTCCGGAATCGGCCATCTCGAAGCGGCGGCCGGCATCGCCGGGCTGACCAAGGTGATCCTGCAAATGCGGCACGCCACGCTGGCGCCCAGCCTGCATGCGACGCAGGCGAACCCGAACATCGATTTCCTCGCCACGCCGTTCGTGTTGCAGCGCGAGCTTGCGCCGTGGCCGGTCGCGCCGGGTGGGCGGCGGATCGCGGGCGTGTCGTCGTTCGGGGCGGGCGGCGCGAACGCGCATGCGATCGTGGAAGCGTGGCCGGGCGATGACGGGCCGGGCCGCGGCAGCGATTACCAACCGGGCGCAACCGACGCGTCGACGCCGGAGGCCGTGGTGTTGTCGGCGGCCACGCCGGCGGTGCTGCGCGAGTACGCCGAGCGGATGCTGGATTTTGTCGTTGCGCGGGCCGAGGCCGGCGAGGCCGCGTCGGTTGCGTCGGTCGCGCCCGATGCGCTGGCCGGCATGGTCGGCGCGCGGGTGGCCACGTTGTTGCGCGTGGCAGCGCAAGAAATCGATCGTGACGAAGCGTTCGAGGCCTACGGGCTCGACCTGCCGCAACGGATCGCCTTGCGTCATGCGCTTGACGAGGCGTTCGACACGACGCTCGATCCGGCGCGCTTCGCGCGTTGCGCGACCGTGACGGAGGCGGCGGAATGCGTGGCGCAGGCGCTCGCGGCGGGCGGTGCGTCCGCCGCGCACGACGGGCAGGCGGCGGGGAAGCGAGCGGTTGCCGCCAGCGACGCGCCGGCGCTGGCCGATCTCGCCTACACGCTGCAGGTGGGCCGCGAGGCGATGGATGCCCGGTTGGCCATCGAAGCGTCCGGCATGGCGGAACTGGAGGCGGGCTTGCGCGCCTACCTCGACGGCCGCGACCATCCCGGCGTGCATGTCGGCAGCGCTCGCGCCAATCGCGAGCTGCTTGCGCCGCTGGTCGGCGACGAGGACAGCGTCGAGTTGGCGCGCCGCTGGATTGCGCGCGGCCGTCTCGACAAGGTGCTCGGCCTGTGGGTGCTCGGCTGGGATGTCGATTGGCAAAGCCTGCCGCGCGGCGCCGAGCCGCGTATCGTCAGCCTGCCGCTCTATCCGTTCGCCCGCGAGCGCTACTGGTTGGCGGCGAAACCCGCGCCGGCTTCAACGCTTGAATTTACGCTGTCGGCCGTGCTCGATGCGCACGATTCGATCGCGCCCGGCGCACCGCCGGCACGGCCCGATCTGCTGGCGCAGCACGAGCGGCTCGAACGGGAATTGGCGGACCTGGTTCGCGCGCAATTGCAGGCCTTGACGGGCACGCCGGTGGCGCCCGCCTACACGGCCTGGCGCGAGGCGATCGATGCCTTGCTGGAGCGCGTGAGCGGCGCCGACGCGGCAGCGCAGCCGGCCGACCTCGATCGTGCCTGGCAAGCGTGGCAGGCCTATCGGCATGACGTCGAGGCGCACGGCGGCCCGCTGGCGCAGATCGCGCTGGTGGAAACGACGGTGCGGGCCTTGCCGGCGATCCTGAGCGGTGCGACGCCGGCCACGGCGGTGATGTTCCCGGCCGGATCGCTGGCTCAGGTCGAGCGCGTCTACAAGGAAAATGCCGTCGCGGCGCGCTTCAGCGCGCGGCTGGCCGACGCGGTGGCCGCGTTCGTGCGCCATCGTCGCGAGATCGATCCGGGTGTGCGGCTACGCGTGCTGGAGATCGGCGCGGGCACCGGCGGCACCAGCGAGAAGGTGTTCGCCGCGCTGGCGGACGTGCGTGACGCGCTGGCCGAGTATCGATTCACCGACGTGTCGCGTGCGTTCCTGATTCGCGCGCAACGCCACTATGCCGACGCCATGCCCGCGTTGCGCACCGCGCTGTTCGACGTCGAGCAGCCGATCGCGGGGCAGGACGTGGAGGCGGGCGCCTACGATCTGGTGATCGCCGCGAACGTGCTGCACGCCACGCGCGACATGCGTACCACCCTCGATCACGTGCGCGCCACGCTCAAGCCCGACGGCCTGCTGCTGCTCAACGAAACCAGCGCGGCCACCGTGTTCACACATCTAACGTTCGGCCTGCTGGACGGCTGGTGGCGTTTCACCGACGGCGCGCGCCGGATTCCCGGCTCGCCCTCGCTGACGCCTCAGGGATGGCGGCAGGTGCTGGCGGACAGCGGCTTCAGGACGGCGGCCACGACCACGGAGCACGAGCATGCGCTCGGCCAGCAGATCATCGCGGCGGCGCCGCTGATGGCTGCGCGCGGCGAGGCGGCTGCTTCGGTTTCGGTTCCGGCTCCGCTGCCGGCCGGGCCGCGCGAGACGGTGGCGCGGGCCGTGCCGCAAACGGCGCAGCCCATCGCGTCGCGCACGGCGGCCGGGAGCGGATTGCGTGGGGTGATCCTCCGCGCGCTCGGCGAGACGCTGAACGTCGCGCCGGCATCGATCGATCTGCGCACGCCGTTCGCCGACTACGGCCTCGACTCGATTCTCGGCGCCGAATTGCTGGCCAGGCTGCGGCCCGCGCTCGGCATCGAACTGGCCGTGACGCTGCTGTTCGACTACAGCACCGTGCTTCAGCTCGAATCCGGGCTGGCGAAGGAACTGGCGCGGCGTGGCGTGGCGATGCCCGACGAGGCGGTAGCGCCCCCGACGCTTGCTGCTGCCGACGTGGCGACGCAGACGGCGGCCTACGCGGTGACACAAGCGGCCGCCCACGCGGCGACGCAGGTGGAGTCCCCAGCAGCGATGCAGGCGGCGGCCTACGCGGCTACACAAGCGCCCGCCCATGCGACGACGCAGACGGAGTCCCCGGCAGCGACGCAGGCAGCGGCCCAAGCGGTGACCCAAGCGGTGACCCAAGCGGCGGCCCACGCGACGACGCAGACGGAGGCCCTAGCGGTGACGCAGGCAGCAACCCAGGCGGCAACCCAGACGCAGGCCCGTGACGCGACGCCATCCGCCGCTTCGACCCGTGCCGAACT
>NZ_BAAILN010000084.1:95295-108213 GCF_054589155.1 Burkholderia sp. 3C | reverse complement strand
CGACGCGTTCGGCCGCCGCGCCGACCGCTCGCGAGCCGATCGCGATCGTCGGCATGAGCGGGCGCTTTGCCCAATCGGCCGATGTGGACGAACTCTGGGCCCATCTGCTGAACGGGCGCGACCTGGTCACGCCCGCGACGCGCTTCGATCTCGACACGCCGTATCGCGACGCCGCGCCCGGCACGGTGTGCCGCGACGGCAGTTTCCTCGACGACGTCGCGCGTTTCGATGCGATGTTCTTCGGCATTTCCGGCCTCGAGGCGACCTACATGGACCCGCAGCAGCGGCTGTTCCTGGAGGAAGCCTGGAAGGCGCTCGAACATGCCGGCCATGCCGGCGAGGACATCGCGGGGCGTCGCTGCGGCGTGTTCGTCGGCTGCAGCGCCGGCGACTACCAGGAGCTGTTCCAGACCCAGCCGCCGGGGCAGGCGTTCTGGGGCAACACCAGCTCGCTGATTCCCGCGCGGATCGCGTATTACCTCGATTTCAAGGGGCCGGCGGTGGCGGTCGATACCGCCTGCTCCAGTTCGCTGGTGGCGCTGCATCTGGCCTGCCAGAGCCTGTGGAGCGGCGATTCGGAGATCGCCTTGGCCGGCGGCGTGTTCGTGCAATCCTCGCCGCGTTTCTTCCTGTATGCGAACCAGGCCAACATGCTGTCGCCGTCCGGGCGTTGCGCCGCGTTCGGCGAGGGGGCGGACGGCATCGTGCCCGGCGAGGCCGTGGCGGCGCTGGTCCTGCGGCCGTTGTCGCAGGCGCTGGCCGACGGCGACACCGTGCTCGGCGTGATCGCCGCGAGCGGCACCAATCAGGACGGCACCACCAACGGCATCACCGCGCCGAGCGCGCTGTCGCAGGAGCGGCTGATCCGCCGCCTCTACGACGACGCGGGCATCGACCCGATCGGCATCGGCATGATGGAGGCGCACGGCACCGGCACGGTGCTCGGCGATCCGATCGAACACACCGCGCTCACGCGTGCCTTCGGCGCCTATACCGAGCGGCGCGGCTTCTGCGCGCTCGGCTCGATCAAGGCGAACCTGGGCCATGCCACCACGGCGGCCGGCGTTGCCGGCGTGGTCAAGATCCTGCTGGCGCTCGGCCACCGCACGCTGCCGCCCGCGATTCACGTCGGACGCGGCAATCCGGCGATCGACATGGCGGCCAGCCCGTTCTTCATGAACGAGGAAGCGCTGCCGTGGCCCGGGCATGACGCGCCGCGCCGCGCGGCGATCAGTTCGTTCGGCTTCAGCGGCACCAATGCCCATGCGGTGATCGAGGAAGCGCCGCCGCAAGCGCACGTGCCGGCCATGTTGCCGGCCTGTCTGGTGGTGCTGTCGGCGCGCAGCGAGGCGGTGCTGCGTCGGCAGGCCGAGCGTTTGCTCGCGCGCGTCGAGGCCGAGCCGAGCCTGGCTTGCGGCGACCTGGCCTTCACGTTGCTGGCGGGGCGCAAGCATTGCCAGCACCGCCTTGCGGTGGTGGTGCGCGATGTCGCCGATCTGGCCGTGCATCTGCGCGGCTGGCTGAACGCCGCGCCGGATTCGGCGGTGCGGGTTGCGACGCTCGACGAGCGCGATCCGCACGATGGCGTGAGGCACGACTCGCCGGGCGCGCTGCTGATCGAGCGACTGGCCGATGGCGCCGGCGGCGACGATCTGGCCTACCGGCAAGCGTTGCACGATCTGGCCAACTGCTATCTGGCCGGTGAGCGTCTGCCCTACGGCACGCTGTTCGGCGCGCATCGCATGCGCCGCATTCCGTTGCCGACCTATCCGTTCGAAGGCAAGCGCTACTGGGTGGAGGGCGCGGCGGCCAAGGCCGGTGACACGTCCGGGCCGGTGGCCGCGCCTGCGGCCGATGCCCTGGCGGCCGGGGGGGATCTGGCGCGGTCGCGGCAGGATTCGGCCGCATCGCCTGTTCTTGCGCAGCCGGAATCGGCTGCGACGCTGTCGCGGCAAGGGACGGCCGTAGCGCCTGTTCTTGCGCAGCCGGAATCGGCTACGACGCCGTCGCGGCAGGATCAGGCCGTAGCGCCTGTTCTTGTGCAGCCGGATTCGGCTACGACGGCGTCGCGGCAGGATCAGGCCGTAGCGCCTGTCCTTGCGCAGCCGGAATCGGCTACGACGCTGTCGCGGCAGGGTCCGGCCGCATCGCCTGTCCTTGAGCAACCTGATTCGGCCACGACGCCGTCGCGCGTTCGACTCGAAGCGTTGACGTCGTTCGCCGCCGCATCGCGTGCGTCGCATGCCTCGCTGGCGGCAGTACCGCCGCGGGTCGGGCTGGCCGCGCTGGCGTCGTTCGATGCCGTGCCGCCCGCATTGCTGCCGTTGTCGCACGATGCGCTCGCGCACGTCGTGCACCGGCTGACCGACCAGGACGGCGTACGCGCCGTGACAAGCGACGCACCGTGGAGTGCATCGCTGGCCCGACGCTTGACGGCGGAACTGACCGAGGCTGGCGCGGATGCCGGCGTGCATGCCGTGCTGCTCCGACTGCCGTCCGCCAGCCTTGCCGAACCGGACGATGCGCTGCAGGGTGCGGGCGCGGCGTTCGCACATGCCGCGCTGGCGTGCAGCGTGCCCGTGATCGCGAGCCTGCCGGCCGGTGCCGACGCCGCCGTGTTGTGCGCGGCGATGCACTGCGATTTCCTGGTGCTGGCCGAGGCCGCGCGGTATGTCTGTCGTGCGCCGCTGTCGGCGGAACAGGCGTCGCCGTTCGTGCTGCGGCTCGGCACGGACGCGGCGCGTGCGCTGCTGGCGGCTCCGCAAGGCCTGAGCGGGGCGGCCTTGCGCGAGCTTGGCGCGCGCGGCGCCATCGTCGCCGAGGCGCAGGTCGAGGCCGAGGCGCGGGCGCTGGCGCAACAGATCGCCCAGGCGCCACGTCTGGCGCTGGCCGAGCTGAAGCGTCACATGCGCGGCGCGCTGCCGGCGAGCCACCCGGCGCAGCAGGGCGAACCTGTCTGGGACGCGGCGGCGTCGACGCCGTCGCCGGCTGCCGCCGCGCGCATCGTGAGCACGCTGCGGTTCGACGGCGGCGCGGTGGAACTCGATGCGTACGACGACGGGGTGGCGGTGGTGCGGATGGTCGAGCACGAACACCGCAACATGTTCACGCCGCGCCTGATGCGCGATCTGCTCGACGCGTTCGAACGGATCGCGCGTTCCGCCGATTTCAAGGTGGTGGTGCTGACCGGCCACGGTCGCTATTTCGCCTGCGGCGGCACGCGCGAAGGGCTGGAGGATCTGCAACGCGGCGACGGGCGCTTCACCGATCTGAAGATCTACAGCCTGCCGTTCGATTGCGAACTGCCGGTGATTTCCGCGATGCAGGGCCATGCGATCGGCGCGGGCTGGTCGCTCGGGATGTTCGGCGATCTGCGGCTGTTCGGCGCCGAAGCCGTTTATCACAGCAACTATCTGCGTTTCGGCTTCACGCCCGGCGCCGGCGCGACGCTGGTGTTTCCGGATCGGCTCGGCGACGAACTGGGTCGCGAGGTGCTGTTTTCGGCGCGCGAGTACAAGGGGCGCGAGCTGGCCCGTCGCGGTGTCGCGACGGTGCTGCCGGCCGCGCAGGTCGTGCCGCGTGCCATGGAGATCGCGCATGGTCTCGCGCGCGCGCCGCGCGCCGAACTGCTGCGCGCCAAGGCGGCGCAGCGCGTGCGGCTCGGCGCGCGGCTGGAGCGCGTGTTCGAGCGCGAGTTGGCCATGCACGAGACGACTTTCATCGGTAATGCCCAAGTGAATGAACGGATTCAGCGCGCGTTTCGCGAGCAGGACGAGCGCGCGGCGTATCTGCCGCGTGTGGCTCCGGTGGAGGCTGCGGGGGTAGCGGCGGTAGCGGTGCGGCCGGTGGCGACGATCTCGCCGCGTTCGGCGATTCGCGAGGCCGTGGTGGCGACGCTGGCCGAGGAGTTGATGATCGATGCGGCGGAGATTCGCGATGGCGCGAAATTCCTCGACCTCGGTCTCGATTCGATTCTGGCCGTGACGTGGTTGCGACGGCTCAACGCGCAGTTCTCGATAGAACTGCCGGCGACCAGCGTCTACGCGTATCCGAGCGTGGGCGCATTGGTCGAGCGTGTGGTGGCGCTGGTGGGCGTGACGCCGGTTTCGCCGGTTCCAGTGGCCGACGTGCCGCCGGTTTCGGTGGAATCCGTTGCTGTTGCTGTCGCCGTTGCCGCGACGGCGGATGCCGCATCGTCTGCGAGGGCAGTTCGCGAAGCCGTGGTGGCGACGCTGGCCGAGGAGTTGATGATCGACGCGGCGGAGATTCGCGACGGCGCGAAATTCCTCGACCTCGGTCTCGATTCGATTCTGGCCGTGACGTGGTTGCGACGGCTCAACGCGCAGTTCTCGATCGAACTGCCGGCGACCAGCGTCTACGCGTATCCGAGCGTGGGTGCATTGGTCGAACGCGTGGCGTCGCTGGTAGCCTTGACGCCGGCTGTGCCAGTCGCTGGGGTGTCGCCAGTTGCATCGGTCGCGCCAGTCGCGGCGGTGTCGCCGGGGCCGCGAACCGACGTGCCGCCGGTTTCGGTGGCATCCGATGCCGCGATGGCCGATGCCGCATCGTCCGCGCGTGCCGTGCGCCCGGCGATCCGCGAGATCGTGGTGGCGACGCTGGCCGAGGAGTTGATGATCGATGAGGCGGAGATTCGCGACGGTGCGAAATTCCTCGACCTCGGCCTCGATTCGATCCTGGCCGTGACGTGGTTGCGACGGCTCAACGCGCAGTTCTCGATCGAACTGCCGGCAACCAGCGTCTATGCGTATCCGACCGTCGGCGCCTTGATCGAGCGCGTGGCTGAGATGGGCCTTCGCGCGCCGGCTGCCGTATCCAAGCCGGCTGCAAGCGCGGCAATGCCGGCCATGGCTGCGGCCAGCCGTGCCGCCATCGACGTGACGGCCCGATCCGCCGGGCGTACCGATGCATCGACCGAAACCGGCGGCATCGCGCCGCCGCCAGCACCGGCAGCGGCATCAGCACCGGTGTCGGCAGCGGCAGCAGCATCAGCATCAGCATCAGCATCAGCATCAGCACCGGCGTCGGCAGCAGCACCGGCAGCAGCACCCGCACCCGCACAGCCAGCCATCGCATCCCCTGCCGCACCCGCCCGCCATGTCGCAACCGGTCCCGAGCCGGTCGCCATCATCGGCGCGTCTGGCCGGTTTCCGAAGGCGGCCGATCTGTCGGCCTTCTGGGCCAATATCCGCGATGGCCGCGACTGCATCGACGAGATTCCGGCCAGCCGCTGGGATATCGCGAGCCACTACCATCCCGATCCGCTGGAGCCGGACAAGTCGTACAGCAAATGGATGGGCAGCCTCGACGACATCGACGCGTTCGATTCGCTGTTCTTCAACATCACGCCGCGCGAGGCGGAGCTGATGGACCCGCAGCAGCGCCTGATGCTGCAGCATGCCTGGCACGCCATCGAGGATGCCGGCATCGATCCCTCGCAGCTCGCCGGCAGCCGCTGCAGCGTGTTCGCGGCCAGCGGGCCGAGCGGCTACGCCGAGCAGGTCGGCGAGCGCAACAGCTACAGCCTGACCGGCAATTCCGGCTCGATCCTGGCGGCGCGGATCGCCTATCTGCTCGATCTGCACGGGCCGGCCGTATCGGTCGATACCGCGTGTTCCAGCTCGCTGGTGGCGATCGTCGAGGCCTGCAAGAGCCTGTCGCTCGGCGAAAGCGACCTGGTGCTGGCCGGTGGTGTCTGCGTGATGATCGGGCCGTCGATGCATGTCGACACCAGCAAGGTCAGCATGCTGTCGAAGGATGGCCGCTGCTTCAGCTTCGATCACCGCGCCAACGGCTTCGTGCCGGGCGAGGGAATCGGCGTCGTGCTGCTCAAGCGCCTGTCCGACGCCGAGCGCGACGGCGACCCGATCCACGCGGTGATTCGCGGCTGGGGGCTGAACCAGGACGGCAAGACCAACGGCATCACCGCGCCGAATCCGCATGCGCAAGCGCGTCTGATGCGCGACGTGCACCAGCGCTTCGGCATCGATCCGGCCACCATCGGCCTGATCGAAGCGCACGGCACCGGCACGCCGCTCGGCGATCCGATCGAGGTCGAGGGGCTGGCCGATGCGTTTGCCGGGGTCGGCCCGGGCGTGTCGTGCGCGCTCGGTTCGGTGAAGAGCAACATCGGTCACACGCTCGCCGCCGCCGGGGTGGCGGGCGTGCTCAAGGCGATGCTGGCGCTGCGCGCGCGAGAGATGCCGCCCACCATCAACTTCGAGCGGCAGAACCCGCACGTGGTGCTGCGCGGCACGCCGTTCCGCATCAATACCGAGCGGCAGCCGTGGCCGTCGCCGCGTTTCGGTGGGCGACGCGCGGCGGTCAGTTCGTTCGGCTTCAGCGGCACCAACGCGCATCTGGTGCTGGAGGAGCCGGCGATTCGGGAGGCCGCGCCTGTTTCCGTCGTGAACGGCCCGCTGGCTTGTCTGTGGTCGGCGGCCAGCGTCGGGCAACTGGTCGAGACGGCCGGTGCGCTGGCCCGGCATCTCGCCGCGCATCCTGCGCTCGATTTGCCGCGCTTCGCGGCGACGCTCGCAATCGGCCGCACCGCGTTCGTCTGGCGGGCCGGTTTCAGGTTCGACGGCCGCGCCGACCTGCTCGGCAAGCTGACGGCGATCGCCGACGGCAACTGGCAGGCAGCCGGCGTGCAGCCGGCGAACGCCACGCAATCCGCCGCCTGGTCGGTCGACGACGGCGCCGCCCGGGCCTTGCTCGACGCCTGGGTGGCGGCGCGCGACCTGGGCCGCCTGGTGGACGCCTGGCGGCTCGGCGCGCCGCTCGACTGGCGTCGGGTGTATCCGGCCGGGCAGGGGCGCGTGCATTTGCCGGGCTATCCGTTTGCGATGGAGCGGCATTGGGTGGCTCGGGCGGCGGCGGGGGTGCCGTCGGCAGCCGTGTCGTCGCCGATGGCCGCGTCGTCACGGATGGCCGTGCCGCCGTCGGCAGCCGTGCCACCGTCGACAACCGTGCCGCCATCGGTCGCTTTGCCCGGCAAGCCGCATCCGCTGCTGAACCGCAATGCCTCGCTGCCGGGCCGCACTCGCTACGTTGGCGAGATTCGCGGCGACGAGCCGTATCTCACGCATCTCCAACACGGCGCCGATCGTCTGCTGCACGGCCTCCAGTACCTGGAAATGGCTCGCGCGGCCGGGGAACTGGAAACCGGGCGGCCGGTGCCGGGGCTGAAAAACCTGATGTGGGGCCGGCCGACGCGCCTCGACGGTTCGCCGCGCGAGCTGAGCGTGGTGCTCGCGGCGGACCCGGACGGGCTGCTGTACCACGTCCATGCCGACGGCGAAGAAGCCGAGCCCTGTCATTTCGGCGAACTGATGCTCGATCCGGCCGAGGCGCGCTGGCCCGCCGCGCTCGACGTGGCGCGCGCCGACGCGCTGCTGCGCGGGCGCGAGATCCACCACGAAGCCGGCGAGCTGCTCGCGCGCGTGACGTGCGAGCCCGCCGAACCCGGCGCGGCCATGGCGCTCGATCCGTGGCGGCTCGGCGCGGTCTGGCCGCTGGTGGCGCGGTATGTCGGCAGCGACGCGCCGGGCGGATGCTTCCCGAGCCTGGCCGGCAGCGTGCTGCATCGCGGCGGCTTGCCCGACGCGTTGCTGGTGCGGATCTGGCGCGAGCCGGCCGCGGCGGCCGGCCTCGGCCGTGACGAAGCCGGCCCGATGATGGTGGCGCTGTATGACCTGCAGGGCGCGCCGCGCCTGGTATTCGACGATCTGGTGACGGCCGCCTACGACGCGCTGGCCGGCATTTCCCTGGAGGAAACCCAATGAACGCGGCAGAAAAAGTAGCCATCATCGGTGGCGGCCCCACCGGCATCGGCATCGGCCGGGAACTGCTCGCGGCCGGCATCGATTTCGATCTCTACGAGGCCGAGGCCGATTTCGGCGGCGTCTGGAACAGCGAGGCGTCGTGCGGCCGGGCGTATCCGTCGCTGCACCTGATCTCGCCGAAGTTCAATACCCAGTTGCAGGATTTTCCGATGCCCGACAGCTACCCGGATTATCCGAATCACCGCTTGATGCTCGACTACATCCGGGCCTGCGCGAAGGCGTCCGGGCTTTATCCGAAGGCGCGCTTCAACGCGCGCGTCGCGCGCCTCGAACCGGTGGGCGCCCGCTGGCGGCTCGTGACCGACAGCGGCGCCGAGGAGACCTACGCGCTGGTGGTGGTGTGCAACGGCCTGCAGCGCGTGCCGCATTATCCGCAGCCGCTGCCGGGCCGCTTCGACGGCGAGACGCTGCACACCAGCGAATACAAGTCGCCCGAACAGTTGCGCGGCAAGCGCGTGCTGATGATCGGCGGCGGCAATTCCGGCTGCGACATCGCCGTGGACGCCGTGCATCACGGCCGGCGCGTGCTGCACAGCACGCGGCGCGGCTACTACTACCAGCCCAAGTTCATCGCGGGCAAGCCCACGCCGCAATGGATGATGGAGCTCGGCAACAAGTTCGCGACCAAGGCCGAGACGCTGTCCTATATCGAGGAAGTGTTCCGCATGGCCGGCTTCGACGGCGCGGACTACGGCCTGCCGAGGCCCGACTATCCGCTCGATGCCGCGCATCCGGTGATGAATTCGCAGATCCTCTATCACATCGGTCACGGCGACATCGTGCCGAAGGGGGCGGTGGCGTCGTTTGCCGGGCGCGAGGTGCAGTTCGCCGACGGCACGCGCGAGGAGATCGACGTGATCGTCTACGCCACCGGCTACGACCGCGATTTCCCGTTCCTGGCGCCCGACCTGCTGCACTGGAAGGACGGCGTGCCGGACCTGTTCCTGCACGCGGTGCCGCGCCATCTCGACAATCTGATGTTCATGGGCTTCATCAACGCGGCCGGCGGCCTCGGCGACGGCCTCAAGACGCAGGGCCGCTTCGTGGTCAGCTACGCGCGCGCGTTCTTCGCGCGCTCGGGCGGGCTCGAACGCTTCCTGGCCGCGAAGCGCGTGGATTCTCCCGATCTGGGGCAGGACTACTTCGTCAAGTCGCGCCGCCATCAGTGGGAAGCCGACCTGTGGAAGCTGCTGGCGCAGATGCGCAAATATCGCGACCTGCTGGAGCAGGACGCGCTCGAACTCGAGGCTACGACGCGATGAATGCCGGAAACGCCGACGAATTGCGCGCGCGGATGCGCGCCGTGCTCGATGAGGAACTGGTCCAGCGCGCGCGCGAGCGCGTCGCGCAGGCCGCCACCATCGCCCAGGCGCAACAGCCGGCCGAGCCGGCCGCGCATGCCGACGATCGTCTCGAACGCGACGTGTTGCGCATCGCGGCGGCGGCGCTGCGGATGCCCGAAGAGCGGCTCGCACCGGACGAGAACCTGGCGCGTTACGGGATCGATTCGATCTCGATCACCGAGATCATGGTGCAGATCTCGCGCTTCTTCGGCGTGTCGATCGCGCCCACCACGTTTTTCGAGGCGCGTCACCTGAACGACCTCGCGCAGATTTTGCGTTCGCGTTACGGTGCGGCGATCGCCGCGCATTACGGGGCGGATGAAGTGCAGCCGGCGGTTGCGGCGGTCACGGCGGTCGGGGCCGGAGCCGCCGCTGTCACCGCTGCGGCGGCTCCGGCGCAGACGCCGACTGCCGCTCGCCATCCCGCGCAGCCCGCGCAATGGCTGGCGCGTCATCGCCGGGCGATCGCGCGCGGCGTCGATACGGCATCCACGCCGGCGCCGCTGCAAACGCAGCCCGCCACGGCATCCGCTCCGGTGCCGCTGCAAACACAGCCCGCCACGGCATCCACACCGATGCCCCCGCAAACCCAGCCCGCCGCGCCGCAGCCCTCCGCCAGCCCATCGTCCGCCCACGCCCCGGTGGCCGTGATCGCGATGGACGGGCGCTTCGCCCGCAGCCCCGATCTCGACGCCCTGGCCGAGCACTTGCGGCGCGGCGACGATTGCATCGAGGAAGTGCCGGCCGACCGCTGGGACTGGCGCGCGGTGCACGGCGATCCGAAGCAGGGCGCCTTCACCGACGTCAAGTACGGCGGCTTCGTGCCCGGACACGACCGCTTCGACGCGGCGTTCTTCAACATCTCGCCGAAGGAAGCGGAGTTGATGGACCCGCAGCATCGCCTGTTCATCGAATGCGTGTGGCGTCTGATCGAAAGCGCCGGCTACGCGCCCGGCTCGCTGTCGGGCCGCAAGGTCGGCATCTTCCTCGGCATCAACCTGCAGGATTACGCCACGCTCGCGAATCAGTCGGGGCAGATGGATGCGGTGCAGTTGACGGGCCTGGGTCATGTGTTCTGCCCGAACCGGCTGTCGTTCCTGCTCGACGTGCATGGCCCGAGCCAGGTGATCGACACGGCCTGTTCGAGCTCGCTGGTGGCGATCCACCGCGCCGTGATGAGCATTCGTCACGAAGGCTGCGAGATGGCGATCGCGGGCGGCGCGAACCTGATGCTCTCGCCGCTGCAGCACATCATGTTTTCCCAAGTGGGGATGATCTGCCCGGATGGCCGCTGCAAGACGTTCTCGCGCGATGCGAACGGCTATGTGCGCGCCGAAGGGATCGGCGCGGTGCTGCTCAAGCGGCTCGACCTGGCCGAACGCGATGGCGATACGATCCTCGGCGTGATTCGCGGTTCCGCCGAGAATCACGGCGGCGCGGCCACCTCGCTGACCGCACCGAACCCGCGCGCGCAGGCGCAACTGATCGTCGAGGCGCATCGGCAGGCGGATATCGATCCGCGCAGCGTCACGCTGATCGAGTGCCACGGCACCGGCACCCCGCTGGGCGATCCGATCGAACTGGACGGCCTGAAAAGCGCGTTCGACACGCTCTATCGCGAGCGCGGCCTGACGGCCGACGATCGGCAAGCCGCTCCGCGCTGCGGGCTCGGCTCGGTGAAATCGAACATCGGTCATGCCGAAACGGCGGCCGGTGTCGCCGGCCTGATCAAGGTGCTGCTGGCGATGCGCGACGGCGTGCGGTATCGCAGCCTGCATTGCGCGCAGCCGAACCCGTTGCTCGACTTCACGGGCAGCCCGTTCGAACTGCTGCACGAGGCCAGCGCCTGGACGCGGCCGGTGCTCGACGGCGTGGAGCTGCCGCGTCGCGCGGGCCTCAGTTCGTTCGGCGCCGGCGGCGCGAACGCGCATCTGGTGATCGAGGAATACCGGCCGCGCGCCGATGCCGATGCCGCCACCGCATCGGCCGCGATGCCGCCGTCCGGCCCGTTCGTGGTGCCGCTCAGCGCCAAGAACGACGCCGCGCTGCGCGAGGCCGCCGCTCGCCTGCTCGCGTTCCTGCAACGCGGCGCGGCGCTCGACGCCATGCAGTTGCGCGATCTCGCCCATACCTTGCAGTTGGGTCGCGATGCGATGCGCTTCCGCCTGGCCTGCACGGTGATGGACCACGCAGGCCTGTTGCGGCAACTGTCGGCGTTCGTTGCCGGCGAGGCGAATGCCGCCGGTGGCGCGGTGTCGGGCGTGGTCGAGCGCACGCGCGGCGCACGCGCCGAGCCGATCGATCCGCTGTCCGCCGGCCTCGACGCCGCCACGCTCGCGGCGCGCTGGGCAGCCGGCGCGGCGCCCGACTGGGCGCGCCTCTACGGCGAGCCGCGGTTGCGCGCGCCGCGCCGCGTCGCCTTGCCGACCTATCCGTTCGCCTCGAAGCGCTTCTGGCTGCCGCAGGTGGAGGCCATCGCCGCCGCCGCGCCGCCTGCCGCACCGGGGCTGAGCCTGCGCGAGATCGGTCCGAAGCGCTATGCGCGCGCGCTCGATGCGAGTGCGTTCTTCCTCGATCATCATCGCGTCGGCGGGCAGCCGATCCTGCCCGGCGTCGCGTACCTGGAACTGATCCGCGAGGCCGTGCAGCGGGCCGGCATGGGCGCGCTGCCGATCCGGCACGTGGTCTGGCTCAAGCCGATGGTGGTGACGGGGCAGGCCACCGTGGAGGTCGAGATCATCGACGATGGCGGCGGCTGGCCGCGCGCCGAGGTCCATTGCGTGGATGCCGCAGGCGTGCGTCAGTTGCATGCCCAGGCACGCCTGGCCACCGATGGGGCTGTACCGGCCGCGCAGGCGCACGCGCGTTTCGACGCCGCCCACGCGCAGCGCTACGACGCACGGCATGTCTACACGCTGTTTTCGGCGATGGGGATCGAATACGGGCCGGGCCACCGGGCGATCGAAAGCCTGGCGCTGGGCGTCGACGAGAGCGGCGCCAAACGCGTGCAGGCGCAGTTGCGCCTGCCGGCCGAGATCGCGGCCAGCGAGGCCGTGTTCGTGCTGCATCCGAGCCTGATGGACGGCGCGTTCCAGGCCGCGCTCGGCATGGCGCTCGACGCCAGCGGCGCGGCGCCGAGCGAGGCGGCGTTGCCGTTCGCGCTCGATTCGGTCGAGATCTTCGCGCCATGCACCGCCGAGATGCGGGTGTCGATCGTCGAATCGCGCGATGCGCCGGCGAATCCGCGCGTGCGCACGCTCGATCTCGAATTGCGCGACGCGGCGGGCGTCTTGTGCGTGCGCATGGGTGGCTTCGCCACGCGCGTCAAGTCGTCGGACGATGCGCCGACGCAGTGGCTGTTGCCCGCATGGCGTCCGGTACCGGCCGACGGCCTGGCGGACGTGCAGGCCGACGACGCGCTGCGTGTCGATCCTGCGCAGTTCGACGCGCGGCGCGTGCTGCTGGGCGATGTCGCCGGCTTGTCGCCGGCTGCATTGGCGGCGAGCTTGCCGGGTTGGCAATGCGGCGCGCTGCCGACATCGGCTGCGGAGCCGGCGCAGCGTTACGGCGCGGCGGTCGAGCACCTGCTGGCCGAGGTGCAACGGCTCGCCCGTAACGCACCGCGCACGGCGTTGCTGCAAGTGGTCGTGCCCACCGCACGAGGCGACGACACGCTGCTGGCGGGCCTGAGCGGCCTGCTCGACAGCGCGGCG